>JANWZO010000002.1:0-47687 GCA_025054615.1 Kiritimatiellia bacterium | reverse complement strand
CGCCGACGGTCTTTTTCCGAGTGGAAACGCGGAATTCCATCCCGACGGCGGCCGGATTGGCCTCCTCGGCGTCGGGATTCGCCGCGCTCGCCCTCGCCTTGAATGACTTCTTCGGGTGGGATCTTCCCCATAACCATCTTTCGATCCTCGCCCGTTTGGGCAGCGGCAGCGCCTGCCGGTCCATCTTCCTCGGCTTTGTGGAATGGGAAGCCGGCGCAGATGAGGATGGCATGGACAGTTTTGCCGTACCGCTTTCCACACAGTGGCCGGAGCTCCGTATCGGTGTGCTCACCATCTCGGAGGATCAAAAGGCCATCAGTTCTCGCGAGGCCATGAAACGGACGCGGCGAACCTCATCCCTTTATGAATCGTGGCCCGTCAAGGTCGCACACGATCTGGCCCTCATCAAGGAGGCAATCGAAGGCAGGAATTTTGAACTGCTGGGTCAAACGGCCGAATCCAATGCGCTGGCCATGCACGCCACCGCGCTCGCGGCCTGGCCGCCAATCCTGTTCTGGCATCCGCGCACGGTCAGCATCATCCATGACATCTGGGCGCTGCGCGAGAACGGCCTGCCCATTTACTTCACCATCGACGCCGGACCCAACATCAAGTTGCTTTTCCCCCAAACGATCGAAAACGAGGTTCGAAATGTTTTTCCAGACGCGACGGTAATCGCCCCATTCTCCGACCCCGCACAGACAGCCAAAACGACAACCCCGTCGCCCGCCCAGCCATCCACCCCGACCTGAAACTCTCCCGCCAGCCGCTTTAGGATCAATCGATCCGCAAAAAAGGATTTGATACTCTCTCCTGTGAGATCGTTGTTTCCGGCCCATGGCCGGGAAACACTCGGGTCGCGTCTGGTAGCGTCATCAATCGCCGCAGCGACTTTTGCAACGTCAACCAATCGCCTCCCGGCAGATCGGTGCGGCCGACAGAGCCGCAAAAGAGCACATCGCCTGGGAAAAGCCATCCGGGCTCCGGAAAATGAAAACTGACGCTACCCCGCGAATGGCCCGGCGTGTGAAGCACCGTGTACGTGAAGCCGGCGTCCGCCCACGTTTGCCCATCACCGAGTTCGCGGTCAATCGGCGCCGGCCTCGGCGGCTGCGGATAAAAGGGCGGCAAGGTGTTGCGCTCCGTAAACGCCCAGGCTGAATCCAGCGGATGCATTGAAACTGGCGCGGGAAAGGCATCGCACAAGTCGGCCAAGGCGGTCACATGGTCCACATGACCGTGCGTGATCAGATATCGTTCGACGACCAAATCGCGCTTCTTTAGCGCCGAGGCGATCTCTGCCGCGTCGTCGCCCGGATCAACCACGAGCGCGCGCGAATCGCCTCGCCGCCAAAGAAGATAACAGTTAGACGCGAAAGGCCCAACGGAGAGACCGACCACGCAAAATGGAGAATCGCCGCTCAAAAGAGCGTGTAAATGAACGGCGCGACGCTCGAGCCGGTTACGATGAACGCCGCCAGGATCAGCAAGACCAAGACGATAGGGATGATCCACCAAGCCTTGTTTTGCCAGGCAAACTCAAAAAATTCGCCGATCAACCGGCCTATGTACTTTATGACTCGCATGGACTTAACCCCAAACGAATTTCTTTACACCAATTTCAGCCGCCGGATCAAGCTCTTCCCATTCGCGCCTCGCCAGAAAACCCGCATCCCCCACGTGTGCATGGTGTCGCAGTTCAAAGCTAGGTCGGTCCGAGGAATACCATCCGAATGTGGCCGCGGCAGATTCAGACGCGCCGAAATTTCCATCGTATGGAAAATGAATGGGCGGTCACTTCCATCGCATGGAATTTCCATTTCATGGAAAAAAGGACCGGAGTTTGTTTCAGCACCACCTCGACTCAATCGTCAACTCCGCCCCCCTTGCTGCTCATTATGTCGTAGAGCCGGCATTGGGCCGAAAGACGAGCCAGCCGGCGGCTGACCGGTACTGATTGATCGCCAATCGACGGAGCCCAGAGTCATACCTACCTGATACCTCTGACGGGAAGCGGCTTTCTGAAGTGGTATAGAACTGAGACCCATGCCATCATTCCCGCATGCCGGAGTTGAAAAATGAATTCTCGTGGTCGACTTCCAGGGCGTCCATGTTTTCCGCCTGCCCCCGCCAATACTATTATCATTACTACGGCTCATGGGGAGGATGGTCACCCGATGCGGACCCCAAGGCGCGCACGCTGTACATTTTGAAGAAACTGATGACTCGGCAACAGTGGATCGGCGCAACGGTCCACAACTGCCTCCGCTGGATGTTGACCACTTTGCGGGATGAGGGCGCGCTGCCGCCAGAAGAAGTCACGCTACGCCATTTGGGTCGACGTCTGGAAAAGGATTATCAGGAATCCGGCGAAGGCCTGTATTGGGATGAACCCAAAAAGTATGTCGGCTTGATCGAACATGAATATGAAGAACTGGACGTCGACGAATCCCGCTGGCGCTCGCTAATGCAGCGGGCGATGGAAATGGTCGGCCGACTCTACCGAAGCGACATTCTCCGTGAATTGACGTCGTTGCCTCGCTCGGCGTGGCTCGACATCGAGAAACTGGCTTCGTTCACCGTCGACGACGTGAAAGTGTACGTGCAGATCGACTGCGCCCATCGCCGCAGTGACGACATCCGCGTCATCGACTGGAAAACCGGCAGGTCGGCCGCGGAAGAGACCCGATCCCAGCTCACCCTTTACGCCTGGTTTGCATCCCAAAATTGGAACAAAACGCCGCAACACATCGAAGCGGGCGAATACAACCTCCGCGACGGCGCGTGGCAGAGCTTCCGATTCGAAGTCGGCGACTTCGAGGCGCAGCGTGCCCGAATCCTCGAAAGCGCCGCGTCTATGCGGGCGCTCCTTGATGATGCCGAACGAAATTTGGCGTCGGAGCCGAAGTTCCCCCTCGCGGAGACTGAAGAACCGTGCCGCGCCTGCCCCTTCCGCCGAGTCTGTCCTCGTTTCGCCGAATCAACATGAAACACACCAGGCGGTTTAATCGCCACGCTCGATGTTGAGATGTCCTGATCTGGCGAGAACCGTTGCGACCCGCTTGCTTCCCTTCATTTATGCAGTGATCAAAAGGATCGGTTGATCTTCGCGCGCAAATGTTTTTGCTGCCGCCCAGGAACGTAGTTGCCATCGGCCGTTCCCGCTGCAAACACATACGAACCTTTATGAATACCTAGCAACTCTTGGATCTTTCCTCGCGCGCGTATCAGCCTTAATTGTGCGGGGCAGGATCAATCTTCGGCGTCGTCAGAGCACCGCGAGGGGCAGCCGAGCCGACTTCTATGTCGCCGAAATTTCTTGGATCAGGAAAAGATTGGACAACTCTTTCGCAACGGAATTAGTAAAAAACCTCTGACGACCCTCGCCGAATCGCAGTCCCCGCCAGCCGGGCCACAACACCCCATCGAGAAATCCCGTTTCGCTTCCTAAGAAACATTTCGCCAGATTTCGGAATGATGCCGTGCGCCGAAGCCTTGCGCCCGGTTTCGGACTGCCAATATATTTCGATCTTTTGACAATGAAGCGCGTACTGATCGTCTTCCATTCGTTCGATGCCTGGGAAATGGGCGCCATCCGAATACGTCGAATCGCCCGACACCTTGGCCGTTTCGGCTTTGAACCGCTGGTCCTCACCTCCCCCGCCACGGGAAATTCGACGGCCGACATTCCCGAATCCGTTCGCATCCTTCGCGCGAATGCCCTTGACCTTGCCGAACTCTACGGCCGCCTCCGCGGCGCGCGCGCCACCCATCAAGCCGGCAGCGGGCGCATCAATCGCGATATCGGGCTCACCACCGCCATCAACCGTTGGCTCATGGTCCCAGACAAGCAAATTCCATGGAAATCACCCGCACTGCGGCTGGCCCGCGAACTGCTCCGCCGCGAACCGGTGGACCTGATCTTCGGCTCCCTCGCTCCGCGAACCAACCTTCTCGTCGCGACGCAACTAGCCCGAGAATTCAGGCTGCCCTGCGCGGTCGAATTCCGTGATTTGTGGACGGCCAACATGTACCGCCATCTTGACCAGCCCACCCGCCTGCACCGCGCCCTCCACGCTCGGCTTGAGCGGCGCGTGATCCGTGCTGCCGACCGCGTGTTTGCACTGTCCCAAGCCCTCGCCGACCGCCTTGGCGCGGCGCATCGCGAAAACCTGCGGGCCCCTGTTGAAACTCATTATAATTTTTTCGATCCTGCCGAATTCGAAGGGTTGCCCGCGCGCCACCGGGGCCCGGGATCTCCTTTCATCATCTCCTACGTCGGACAATTCTACATCCGCCGCGACCCCGCCCCGTTCTTTCAAGGTCTGCGCCGCTTTATTGACGCGTACCGCCTCACGCCCGACCAATTCCGGTTTCGCTGGGCCGGGGCCTCGTTCGGGCTTGCCCACCTCGAGGACACCATTCGATCCCTCCAGCTCGATCCATACATCGATTATCTCGGGCATCGAGCCCATCGGGAAGCCCTCGCTCTTCTCTGTGATAGCGACCTGGCGCTGATCGTCCAAGCGCCGGGGGACGCCGTGCACGTCCCGGGCAAGCTCTTCGAGCCGTTAGGCGCGCGCGTCCCGATCCTCGCCGTCAGCGAACCTTGCGAAACCGCGGACCTTGTTTTGAAAACGCGCGCCGGATTCGTCGCGCCCCACGACCCAGATGCCATCGCTGCCGCCCTTGGCGAGGCCCGCCGGTGGTCGCAATCGGGACGCCCGTGGGAATATGACGAAACTCAGCGCGCCCGCTTCAGCGTAGATGGCGCTCTTTCGAGGCTGGCGGCCTCTTTTGAGGATCTCCTCGCGGAGACCGCAAATCGCCGATGAGCACTTTCGTGCTAATAATTCCTTTTTCGCGCCTGTCTCATTCCCGCGCTGGACGATGAACCTTGCCGATCTGCGCCATTTCATCCGCTCGCCTTACGCGAGGCGTCCTTCGCTTCTCGCCCTCAAGCTTGCCGGACGCCTCGGTATAAGTCGGCCGCTCCGATGGGAAACATCGCCCAAACCCTACCGCGAGCCAGAGGCGTTGGCGCCCTTGCTGTTCGCATGGCTGGACCGCCTTCACCTCACCGGCCGGCCCATGCCGTCAAACCGAATCTGGGGAAGCGACTGGGCGGAGGCCGATCTGCTCCGCCTGTGCCGCGAAGGGCCCGCGCCGGGCCGGGGTCTCGCCGCTGATGCCAGAACTCTCTGGGAATACGGACGCGCCCACCATGCTGCGCAGACTGCCGCATGGGCCCGCCGTCAAGGCTCCTCGGACGAAGAAGCCATGCGTCTGGCTGGCTGGATCCGACAATGGGAGGCGAATAACCCGTTCCCAGACGGCGCCGCCTGGCTTTGCAGCATGGACGTTGCCATCCGGGCCGTCAATTGGATGGCCGCCGATGTGCTCCTCGGGGGACGACTTCGCCAGGCATTCGGGGAGGACGAGTGGAGCGCCAGCCTGTGGAATCATGCGCGTTGCATCTGGCACCGCCTCGAAACTCGGCTTATCCTCTCCAATCACTACATTGCAAACCTGCTAGGGCTGGCATGGCTTGGAGCGGCCTTTTGCGATACAGCGCCCGGCGCGAGGTGGCTGGAGTTAGCCCGACTCGAATTCCCCTCCGCGCTCCGGACCCAATGCCGCCGCGACGGCGGCGCAATCGAAGCCTCCGTGCCCTACCACGGACTCTATGCGGAGCTCGCCCTGCTCAGCCTGCCGCTGCTCGGAAACGACGCCACCCGACGCTCGGAACCTGTTCTGCAGGCCCTATGCCGAGTCTGTGCCGCCATGCGCCGGCCGGTCGGTGATTGGTGGCGAATCGGGGATGACGACAGCGGTCGGGTCCTCCGATGGGACCCACTCGCCCAAGAGAGTCGCGCCGATCAAATCCTCGCGCTCGCAGAGACCGTGATGGTCAACGCGTTCCCACGCGCCGAGCCAGCCGGATCTCTCTTCGAGGACAGCGGGTGGTGGTCATCCCGCCATCCGGGCGGCTTCTGCGCCTGTCTGTCCTTCGGCGGTGTCGGGTTCCATGGCTGGGGCGGGCACGCCCACAATGATCGGCTCTCGATTTGCGTGGACGACGATCGGCAACCGATTTTTGTGGATCCCGGAACCTTTGTGTACTCCGCAGACCCCGCCGCCCGACTCCGATATCGTTCCGTTCTGGCGCACAACACCCTGTTCGCGGACGGCCACGAACACAGGAAGCTATCGCCACCGGACTCGGACCACCTCTTCGTGCTTCGCGGCTCAGACCGCGCGGCGCATGTCGTGGAACATGGGCCGTTCCGGATCGCCGTCGAGGACGACATTCCGGCGGAAGGCGAGCGGGTGCGAGTCCATCGGGCCGTATGGATCCACGAGGAATCCGTCGAGATCCGCGACCGCATTTTTGGAACCAGCCCCCATCTCCTGTGCTGGCGGTTCCATCTCGACCCAGCGATTTCGCTGGAGCCTACGGAGCGTGGCTGGATCCTCGCCTCACCCTCGCGCCGCTACCGATTCACCGTTGCAGAGCCGCTGGAATTGCAGGTCGAGATCGGGAGAGTCTCCCCTGAGTACGGTCGGGAAGAGCCCGCGTCAGTCCTTGTCGCGGCCCGACGCGGAGCCCTCCCTGCATCCGCGACGTGGCGGCTCGAGCGCATCGGCTGATTGCCCCCTCCAACGATTAGGCCGCTCGGCCTTTCAGCGACAGCTTCGTTCAAAAGACGGTTGTCGGAGCCGCGACACAGGGGTAGATTGCGGACAAGGAGTGTATCCATGAATTTCGACCTGGATGCGGTACTGAACGACTGGCCTTACGATCCCAACTCGGTCAATGCGCGCTGGATCGTCGCGCGGGATGGCTCGCGGAAATTGCAGCTCCGTCTCGACCTCGGGATTCTCCAGATGGAGCCCACAGGTCGGCCCGACGGACAACGGCCCTACGGGTTCGAAACGCTCCTCGACTACTACGCCAGCCGCGAACAGGTCGAGGGAACGGACGTACAGGGGTTCTCGCTCGACCCATCCGCCTGCGCGGAGTTGCAGCAGGAAGCCGCCCAGTTTTATTACCGCTACATCTCCCTTTACGCGCTGCGGGACCTCGATGGCGTCGTCGCCGACACGGAACACGCCCTCGGCATCCTCGAGCTCGTCGCCCGGCATGTCGAAGACGGCGAACTGGTCTGGCAGTTCATTCAGTTTTATCCCTATATCCGGATGATGCACGCCCGTGCCCTTGCCGAGCGCGCAGCCGAAAAACGCGACTACGACGCGGCCATTCGCGACCTCGAGGAGGGGATTGAAGACATCCGCGAATTCTGGCGCGAAAACGGAAGCGAGGACGACATCGCCGAGTCGCGTGAAATCGAGCTGTTGACCGATCTGCTCAGCGACATGCGTGGATCGCGCCCGCGCTCGGAAATCGACCGACTCCAGGACGAGCTCATGCGCGCCATCGCCGCGGAAAATTATGAGAAGGCGGCAAGACTTCGCGATGCGCTGAAGCTGCTGCGCAACTCTTGAGCCTTCCAGCCCGGCCATGCCCGAATCCCGCGGTGAGCTCGAAGCGCGCATCACGGAGGCCTTCGTCAAATTCGAGCGCGAATACATGGGCCGCGGACCCGCGGCCGCGCGGACCTACCTGATTGACGACATGGTCCTCGTGCGACTGCAGGGCGTCATCACTCGCGCTGAGCACCACCTCGCCGCTGCGGATCCGACTGGGCGCGGGCGCGACCTGATCAAGCAAACCCGGCTTGAATTGCTGGAAAAGGCGCGCCCGGAGATCGAGAAGCTCATCGCCGACATCCTCGGCCGCCGCATCAAGAGCCTACACACCGACATCAGCGTCAAATCCGGCGAGCGCATCATCCTGCTGACCCTCGAGTCGCCGCCCAACCTGTAGGGCGCAGGCTCGCGCCGCAAGCGTCCTCGGATTTTCCATGCTCTGGAATTTCCATGCCATGGAAACCGCCGCGCGGAACTTTTCCATTTCATGGAAATTTTGCGACCTCAGGACCGAAGGAAATTCTGATCACTCTTTATTTCGGATGTCCGGGATTGTGGAAGCGATGCCGAATCCATAGCCGGCCCGGGTGGAACCGGGCCCTCCATTTCCCTTGGAGGGACGCCTTCCACGGCGTCCGCAAATTCAATTTTTTACCAAACTAGTGGAACGGCGCTCTCCAAGATTGGCGCGGGTGGAACCGCGCCCTCCATTGCGCCCCATCTGAAGCGGCGGTTTTCAACCTGCCCGCCAAAATTTCGCTCGTGACAAACGGAGACGCGTAGCGCACCCGTACAATAGAATCGGATTGCAGAGATAGCGGGCGTAATGAATCATGATATTCTGAAATGCGTGGGGGGCGTATATTCAAGCGTTGGTTGGAGAGACATACGGACGCTTCGGAAGAATACTCTCAGAAGATTTTTCTCCAGGGGGGCTGGGTTTGTCTGCCTCTATACAAGTGCTCGTGAAACAAATTAAGCGAATGAAAAAAGAGAATCCCCAACTCCGAAAGAGATCAAGGCGAGGAGCAAGTAGCTGGAGGCGATAAAAAGGGCGATTTCGCAGTCATCAACAAGGAGAAATTCACAGTCTCTAAACTTTGATATCGGAGGAAAGACGCAATGAAACGAGGGTGGCTGTTCGCGATGGTGTTGACGGGCATGGGCGCAGTCGTGGTGCAGGCTGATGCGCCGGCGATGATTCATTATCAAGGTCGATTAGCGGAAGGATCGAGCCTGTACAGCGGGCCGGTGAGGCTGGTGTTTCGACTGTATGATGCGCCGACGGCGGGCACGCAGCTTCACTACAGCACGAATTTTGCGACGGCGGTAGACGGGCTGTATGCGACGGTGATCGGGCAATATGGCGTGGTGGGCGATCTGGATGCGGCGCTGACGAACGTGCAGGTGTGGCTCGAGGTGGAGGTCAACGGAAACATATTGAGCCCGAGGGAGCGATTGATGGCGGTGCCGTACGCGCGTGCAGTGCATGGGATGCGGGTTGTACAGGCACACAGCATCGTGCTCAATGCGAAGGGAGGAACAAACTCAATCGCGGCCGGTGCGAACTACTCGTCGATCGGCGGTGGTGCTGAGAATCAAATTCAGATGTTTTCGGACTACGCGACGATCAGCGGCGGTTATCAGAATCAAATTCAGACGGATTCGGACTACGCGACAATTGGCGGCGGTTGGTCAAATCAAGTTCAACCGGATGCACGGCTCTCGACGATCGGCGGCGGTTATTTGAATCAAATTCAGACAAATTCGAGCTACGCAACGATCGGCGGCGGTCGTGGGAATCGAATTCAGGCGGATTCGTGGTACGCAACGATCGGTGGCGGTAATGGGAATCGAATTCAGGCGGATTCGTGGTACGCAACGATCGGTGGCGGTAATGGGAATCAAATTCAGGCGGATTCGCGGTACGCAACGATCGGTGGCGGTAATGGGAATCAAATTCAGACGAATTCGGATTACGCTACGATCGGAGGCGGCGATGGTAATCAAATTCAGACGAATTCGATCTACGCGACGATCGGCGGGGGTCGGGAGAATAAAATTCAACCAGAAACGGATTACGTGGCGCTCGGCGGCGGTTATCAGAATCAAATTCAGACGGATTCTGACTATGCGACAATCGGTGGCGGCGGGGTGAATCAAATTCAGTCAAATTCGAGCTACGCAACGATCGGCGGCGGTTTTTTCAACGTTATTGGGCCAACTTCGTACTATGCGGTGATTCCCGGGGGATTTAATAATCGGGTGGGCAATAATGCAACAGGCGCATGTGCGATGGGTTGGCTGGCGCATGCTTTGCATGCGGGGGCGTTTGTATGGTCGGATAAGAGTTCAGGAGCACCTACTGCTTCCACGAATGCCAACTCGGTGACGTTCCGCGCGGCGGGGGGATTTCGGATCTTCACGTCGGCGGCGATGACCAGCGGAGTAGCGGTGGCGCCGGGGAGCGGGTCGTGGACGTCGCTAAGCGATAAGAATGCGAAAGAGGGATTTGAGCCGGTAAATCCTAAGGAGGTGTTGGAAAAGGTTGTGGAATTGCCGATCGCGACGTGGCGGTACAAGGGGCAGCCGGAACAGGTAAGGCACATGGGGCCGACGGCGCAGGATTTTTATGAGGCGTTTGGGTTAGGCGACGCACCGGGGTATGGGATTACGACGGTAGATGCCGACGGGGTGCTTTTCGCCGCCGTGCAGGCGCTGGCGAGGCAGAACGAGCGAATCGCGCGGGAAAACGAGGACCTGCGCCGACGGATCGAGGAACTCGAAAAACGAATCCAGGGGCCTGTAGGCGGATCATTTTGAGGCTGAAGATTCGATGAAGAAAATGCCGCTTATTGAATGAAATCGAGGAATGGCGCCCGCCCGCTTGCTCGCTGTTGATAATTAAGTTGGAGGGACGCCTTCCACGGCGTCCTCATCCGGAGGAAGAGCTTCCACCCTGTCCCAAATCATCGGCCCGGGTGGAACCGCGCCCTCCAACAAGCCTTATCTGGAAGGTCCATTTCCACGCCGACCGGAATTTGTGGAGCGGGCAAGCGATGTGGGCCGCCCCTCTGTGGGCGGCGAATTTACAGTCCCTCTTCACAGCGCCTCCCGCTAAAATTCCGCTCCCTTGGCAGCCACTACTACGGCGGACCAACCCTTTACCCTCAGCAACTTGAAACCGCGGCCAGATCCGTTTGGGGAGGGATCACTCGGTCCCGGTTCGCGCGCCAACTCCACTATGCGCAACGGATTTATTCCATCCGACTCATGACCGTCAGCCTCGTTCGCTCGTTCTGTCTGCTCCGAAGTTTTCCCATCGCGGCGGTCCTTGCTCCGCCGCCAAGGGGTCATTTTATCGAGTTCGCGCGCGGACATTTTCAAAACTTCATAGAGGCCGACCCGAGGGGGATTGACAACACGCCGCCGATCCATAGGCTATCACGGTTGCCGGGGTGCCGCGGCGCGCGCGCGAGGCGGAGCCTCGGAAAAACGATTGTTGGATGTTCAAGTCGCGGCCGAATCGCACAAGCGAAGCGGTCGGGAAGTGAGCCGACGCCGTGAAGAAGCGGCATCGGCTTTTTTAGTTGAAAACTCGAACTAGGAGGCCTGCGATGGCTAAAGTGGATCTAGGATTCGATGTGCCCCCCGAAGTGCGGGACATCCTCGAGGCGTGCCCGTCATACACCGTGGCGCGCAATCAGCAGGAATTGATCGAACTGTCCGTGCGCGATGCGGTCAACGGAATTCACGAGGTCGCATATGACGTACCCGGGAAGGGACGCGTCGTGGAGGCCTGGGTTTGCCGCGTCAAAAACGGAATCAGCGCGAATTACACCGAACCGTACATGCGGCGCCGCGACCCCGACTGCATGGTGATAGCGGACGAGCGGCCGACGGACAAACCGCGGTTTCGGGAGGAGTTCGGCACCACGTTCGAAAGCCTCAGGCTCGAGACATTTGCGTGGCTGAAAACGCAAGAACTCGCCCTATTCCCCTTCCACGCCGGTGGTCCTCAGACTGGCGCCGACGCGCTTGTGGTCGGGCCGGCGAATGCTGGATTCTTCGCATTCGGCCTGGCAGTGCTGCAGGGAATCCTCGAGTCCGACAAGGTCCCCGAGGGCTTCAACCCGCGCGCGATTATTTATGTGGCGCCGCCGTTCCGACACACGCATTTCAAGGGCAAGCAGATGGTCGTCCATAATCGGCGAAGCCGCATCCATGAGCTCTTCAGCTACAACCTATACCCCGGCCCCAGCGCCAAAAAGGGCATCTATGGCGTGCTTCTCACCCTCGGTGAAAAGGAAAACTGGGTCACCGCTCACTGCTCGACCGTGCAAGTTATTACACCTTACGACAACAAGGTGACGATCATGCACGAGGGCGCAAGCGGCGGCGGCAAGAGTGAGATGCTCGAGCAGGTCCACCGCGAGCGCGATGGCTCGCTCCTCCTCGGCCAGAACATCATCACGGGCGAACGCCGCACTCTCGTCATGCCGCGCAACTGCGAACTCCGCCCCGTCACCGACGACATGGCCCTCTGCCACCCGTCACTCGCCAAAAACGACGGGCGACTGGCCCTGATGGATGCCGAGCAGGGCTGGTTTGTCCGCGTCAACCATATCACGCGATACGGAGTTGATCCTCACCTGGAGGAGCTGACCATCCATCCAAAGGAGCCGCTTCTTTTCCTCAACATCGACGCCAAGCCGGGCAGCACCGCGCTGATCTGGGAGCATATTGAAGACGCGCCCGGCAAGCCGTGCCCGAACCCGCGCGTTGTGATCCCACGGCGGATTGTCCCGGGGGTCTACAATGGCGCGGTCAACGTCGACATTCGCAGCTTCGGCGTACGATGCCCGCCTTGCACGGAGGAGCATCCGACCTACGGCATCATTGGTCTCTTTCACAAACTGCCTCCCGCGCTCGCGTGGCTTTGGCGCCTCGTCGCCCCGCGCGGCCATGCCAATCCGAGCATTGTCGCCACGGAAGGAATGAGCTCAGAGGGCGTCGGCTCCTACTGGCCGTTTGCAACGGGCCGCATGGTGGACCAGGCCAATCTGTTGCTTCAGCAGATCCTCGATACGCCGCGCGTCAAATACATCCTCATCCCCAACCAGCATATCGGCGCCTGGAAGACGGGCTTCATGCCGCAGTGGATTGCCCGCGAGTACCTCGCGCGCCGCGGCAGCGCTCGCTTCTCACGCGATCAGGTCCGCCCCGCGCGATGCCCGCTGCTGGGCTATGCGCTCAATTCCATCGTCGTCGAGGGCCAGACAATTCCGTCGATCTTCCTCGAGGTCGATCGCCAGCGCGAGGTCGGCCCCGATGCGTACGACAAGGGCGCGCTGCAGCTCACCCACTTCTTCCACCAGCAGCTGGAGCGCTACCGCGGACCGGACCTCCATCCTTTGGGCAATCGGATCATCGAGTGCTGTCTGGACGGCGGTTCCGTCGAGGACTACGCGAAACTCATCCCGCACCCGATGCTAGAGGGCGACGACTGAGGCTGCAGACCGGCGCGGCAGCCGTCAAACGAGTCGAACTTTGACGACGACCTTGAAGACGGGGCCGTCGCCGGCCAGCGGCGCGTGCGCGTCGTCCGGCAGAAACAAGGTAAAGTAGCCGGCGGGGACTTCAAACCAGCACAAGGGCGGATCCTCGAAAAACACGAGGTCGCGCGATTTGTCATACGGCGACTTCGGCGACATACACGAGGCGAGATCTCGCCAGCCCATGATGTCCCGGCCCTCCACAACATACTGGACATCCGCAAAAACTCGGTGCGCCTCCAGCGGCGCGTGAGCGCGGCTGCGCCCCCTTGCCCGCTCGATGTGCGCGTAGAGCCGCGACGGCTTGAGCTCGACGCGTCCCTCTGGAAAGGATTCCCATCCACGTCGCATTAAAAAAACAAAGGCGTCCGAGAGCCCCTCGAACAAGTGGGCATAGGCCGATGCGCGGTCGAGCCGGTCGAGAATCATAGCGTCCCCCTTGTGAAACGACGACGATTTGTTAGGATCACGGCTACAGTCTTTCATGATTCGCGTCACAATCAACGTCTTCCTGTGCGCGGTGGGCGCGTCGCTCTTCGCCGCGGCCGCCAGTCAGAATTTGCTGTCCAACAGCAGTTTCGAGGCGGAAAGCGCATTTTCTTATGGATTTGCGCAAAACTGGAAAATGAACGATCCGGACGACCATGGCGACGCGTGGGGCAGCGCGTCGCGCGAAAACTGGCGCGCGAAGGATGGCCAATACATCATCGCCATTCGGGGCACGTGGGCCAACGCCGGCTCCAACGGCGGCGTGTGGCAGGAGGCGCAGGGGCGCGGCAACCAGTCCTACCGGCTCAAAGCGTGGTTCTACGCAGACGTCGGGTGGGCCGCCGAAACTCAGGAAATGAAACTGGAATTCTGGAACTGGGATCGCACTCAGATGCTGGGCTCCGCCGCGCTGAAACTCGAAAACATTGGTGAAAGTTGGACCGAGCGCGAGCTGATCGCCGTATCGCCCGAGGGCACGGAATGGGTACGCGCCGTGTTCAACGTCTCCGGAGCAGGCCCCACCGGCGCGCTGCAGATTGATGATGTCTCGCTCGAGGCTCTTCCTTGACCGCGCTTTGCCCGCCAACGGTGCCCGCGGCGCTGTTTGGCGTACGAATGAATCCGACCTAAATCGCCGAGTCGAAATGGGACGGCCTTCGCCATACTGAGGACGGGTGGATGAATCATCGACTGCATCACCGACACGTTGGCAAAAAGGCGGAAGTCGATCGTTGTCGGGCCGAAGGATTCACCGGCCATTTCCAAGAAAGCTGCGACGAGCCTGCCCAATGCTCTAGACGAGCGGCGCAAATCATACGGATGCAGCCGGAGCCGCGTTTGGCACAATATTCGTAAACAACCCACCCGTTATTTCGAATAATCGGATAGTCTTTACAGCGGATGGACCCCCGCCGAAATATGCCATTCCGTCCTCCTTTTTCTGCCAATCGTTCTCGAAAGGCGGGTCTCTTGATCATTAACCCCATGATCTCCTGCCGAAGTGTGACGTACACGCGAATCACCTCATTCTCACGGCACACCCCCATCATGAAATTCGCCTGTCTCATCGGTTTTGCTCATTGGTTCCTGGCTACAGCGAGTTTGCGGGCAGAAACGGCGAGGGCTGTTGGATGGGAGGAGTTTTGCCTCGAAGTGGCCGCGCGCAATGCCGCACTTGAGGCCGCGCGCGAGCGGGCTGAACAAGCGCGGCGGTTGGTGGACGAGGCAGCCGCCAGATTCTGGCCCTCCCTGTCCGTCTCAGCAGACCGAAGCCGCTCAGAGTCCGACGGCGGAACGACGGACCGGACTTCTGCAGGACTCTCCGCGCAATACGCCCTCTATGCCGGCGGCTCGGACCGGGCCCGATGGCTGCAGGCCCGCGCGAATGCGGATGTCTCCGAGGCTGAGCTCGCGGCGGCGCGATCGCTGGTGGGCGCCGAGGCGCGAAGCGCATTCGTCCGTCTGCTCTTCGCCCAAGAACGCGCGGCGCTGGCCGAAAAAATTTCCGAACGCCGGCGGCAAAACTTCGAACTCGTCCGGCTGCGCTTCGAGGCCGGAGCTGAAAACAAGGGTTCCCTACTTCGTGTCGAAGCCGCGCTGCGCAGGGCCGAAGCCGAGGTGCGCGAAGCGAAGCGCGACATTCCGGTTCGCCAGCGCGAACTTTCGGCCCTCGCCGGGTACGATGACCCCGTGGCATGGGTGGCCGTTGGGAGTCTCGAAGCGCCGGAGCCACCGGACGAGTCGGATTGGGGGCCGCTTGTCCGCTCGGTGCCCGCGGTGCGCGCGGCGGCCGCCCGCGCGGAAGCGGCTAGCGCCGCGGCGGCCCTTGCTCGTGGCGAACGTAGGCCGGAAATTTCGCTGCAGGCGAATCTTCAACGCGAGGGAGAGGGCGACCGCCTCGACCAGGAGGGCTGGAGCATCGGCGCCGCGGTGTCGATCCCTTTGTTTACCGGCGGCGGTCTGCCGGCGCGCTACGCTGCCGCGGAGGCGGCCGCTCGAGCCGCTCGGGCCGAGGCGGATCAGGCACTACGAACGGCTGCCGCCGAGCTCGAACGCGCACGCGCCGACCTCATGAATGCCCTTGACCAGGTCGAGGTCCTGCGAGCATTCCGTGCGGCTGCGGAAATCCGCGCGGAAATTGCGCGCGCCCAGTATGCCAACGGGTTGTTGAGTTTCCAAACGTGGGACCAGATTGAGGATGAACTCATTCAGAGCGAACAAAACCTGCTCGCGCAACTCCGCGACGCGGCCTTGGCCGCCGCGGAGTGGGATCGCGCGCGCGGTGTTTCGCCCCTCCCGGAGGCTCCATGAAACGCATCATTGGGTGGATCGCTTTGGCGGCCCTCGGTTTGACCGCCGTCTGGGGCTGGTTGCGAATGCGCACAAACCCGGAATCGGAGACGCCGATGCGGGAAATCGCGGTCGAACGAGGCTCCATCCGCCAGACGGTTGTCGCCACGGGCACGGTAGAGCCGCGGAATCGCGTCGAATTGGGCTCGCCCATCGCCGGTCGCGTTGAAGACGTCCTAGTCCGCGAGGGCGACACCGTTTCGCGGGGTCAGGTTCTCGCATGGGTCAGCTCGACGGAGCGCGCCACCCTGTTGGATGCGGCCCGTGCACGCGGACCAGAGGAGCTGGCTCGCTGGCAGTCGCTGTTCAATCCAACCCCCGTCATCGCACCGCTTGACGGCTCTATAATCGCGCGTCTGCTTGAGCCCGGCCAGAACTCCGCTCCGGACAAGCCCATCCTCGTGCTGGCGGACCGGCTCCTCATCCGCGCCCAGGTTGATGAAACGGATTTGGCCCGGGTCGCTCCGGGCATCCGCGCAGAGGTGCGGCTCGACGCCTACCCGGATCACGCCTTCACCGGCCGTGTAGAGCATATTTCCTATGAATCGCGGGTCGTGAACAACGTCACGTTCTACAACGCCGAAATCGTTTCGGACGAGCTGCCGGAATTCGTCCGCAGCGGAATGTCCGCTGCAATTACTTTCATCCTACAGGAAACGAACAGCGTGCTCACGCTGCCGCTCGAGGCCATCCGCCGAACTGGCGACCGAACAATGGTTTGGCTTCCGGCCGACACTCCGCACGGCGCCCCGAGGGAGCGGGAGATCTTAACGGGCCTCGACGACGGGCGGCGTGTCGAAATCCGTTCAGGGCTCGCCGAGGGCGACCGGGTGCTGGCGCCCGATCTTCGGCTCTCCCCGGCCGGCGCTCAGAAGACATCGCCGTTCCTGCCGTTTGGCGGACGGAGGCGGCTATGACGATTAATCGGCATCTTCACGGGAAAAAGGGAACGGATCGTCCGTGATCGAGTTGTCTAATGTCAGCAAGACGTACCGGATGGGAGATGCGCAGGTGCATGCGTTGCGCGGCGTTTCGCTGCGGATCGAACCGGGAGAATTTGTGGCGATCATGGGGCCATCCGGCTCAGGCAAGTCAACGCTGCTCCATATCCTCGGGCTGCTGGATGTTCCCGATTCCGGGTCCTATCGCCTCCAAGGTCGCGAAGTGTCTGCGCTCGGCGACGATGAACTCGCCAGGATCCGCAATGAGGAATTCGGCTTCGTGTTCCAACAGTTCAACCTTCTGCCACGCGCCACCGCGCTCGAAAACGCCGCGATGCCGCTGCTGTACAGCCGAATGGTCGCCGATTCGAGCCGTCCCCGCGCTTTGCTTGAGCGAGTGGGCTTGGCCGACCGACTCCATCACAGGCCCAACCAGCTCTCGGGCGGCCAGCAACAGCGAGTCGCGATCGCGCGCGCATTGGCCAACCGCCCGCGAGTAATCTTCGCAGACGAGCCTACCGGCAACCTCGATTCCGCCAGCGCGCACGACCTCATGAGGCTGCTCTCGCGCCTAAACGAGGAAGGGCTCACGCTGGTCTTGGTCACGCACGAACGGGACATTGCCGACTACGCAAACCGCATCATCCATATGCGGGACGGCGCCATCCAGAGCGAGGAACGTCGATTGGGCCTTCGGCCCTTTGCCGAAGCGCCCCACTCCGTTGAAAAGCCGGAGGCCGAACCCGTCCGGCACTTGCCGGGCCGGGCGATGATAACCTACGCTCGCCTCGCCGGACGCGCTCTTTGGACGCACAAGGTGCGTTCTTTCCTCTCAATGCTTGGCATCCTCATCGGAGTGGCTTCCGTGATCGCAATGCTCGGGATCGGCGCGGGCGCAAAAGAGGCGATCCGTCGTCAGTTTTCGCACCTGGGGTCGAATGTGCTCATCGTGCGACCCAGTGCGTGGCATACAGGTGCCGTGCGGCTGCAGGCGGGGCAGGTCAGTCGACTCACTCCAGAAGATGCACGGGCGATCGCCGAACGTGTGCCCGGTGTGCGCTATGTGTCCGCCACCGTATCCACCCGCGCGCAGGCAGAGTTTGGCGCTCGCAACTGGAATACCGAGGTCACCGGCGTCGAGCCCGACCACCAGTTCATCCGCGCAATGCATCCGACCGTCGGCAGGTATGTGACAGACGAGGATCTGCGCACCCGCTCGCGCGTCGCCGTTGTGGGGCGCACCGTCGTTAGGGAGCTCTTTCAGGGCCGAAATCCGGTAGGTGAGGACATTCGGATCGACCGCATCCTGTTCAAGGTCGTTGGCGTGTTGCCCGAAAAAGGATCCTCGCCCTGGCGTGACCGGGATGATGTCATTATCATCCCGCTGACGACCGCAATGTTCCGTCTGGCAGGCCGTGAGACGGTCGACGCAATCGAGATGGAAATCGCCGACGCCTCGCTGATCCCGCGCGCTCAACGGGAGGCCGTTGCGCTGCTTCGGGCGAGGCTGAAGACGCCCCCGCACTCCGCTGATCCTGTTCAGGTCCAGAATATGGCAGAGATGCTCGCCGCGTTGACTGAGACAAGTCGGACGATGTCGATGCTCCTGGCTTCAATAGCGGCGATCTCGCTGGTGGTGGGAGGGATCGGCATCATGAACATCATGTTGGTCTCCGTCACGGAGAGGGTCCGCGAGATCGGAATCCGCAAGGCGGTCGGCGCGCGCCGGCTCGACATTCTGGGGCAGTTTCTGGTGGAGGCCGTCACGACAAGCTTGGTGGGCGGGACACTTGGAATAGGGCTGGGCGCGGCAATCGCGATGGTCCTTTCACATGCGTTCGGATGGGCGATCGCGATTACCGGCGGAGCCGTAGCGCTCGCATTTGGTTGCTCCGCGGCGACAGGCCTGATTTTCGGCCTCTGGCCCGCGCGCAAGGCCGCGCTGCTCAACCCGATCGACGCCCTGCGATACGAGTGAATGTCGAGCCTGCTCCGCAGTACTGCGACGGGTTCATCGTGCGGGATCGGGGCCCGCAGACACGTCATCGGCGACTTCATCGAGGACCGCTACACGCAGGCTTTCTCCAAATTCCCCGATCGCTTGCGTCCAAAGACGTAGCGTCCAGAGTCCGGGATCTGGAGGCACCCAGGATGCCTTCACGCGACCACCCGGCGGCGTGTCGGGAATACTGATCCATCTTGTGCGGCCAGTGGACGGAGTGGCGCGGAGCCAGACGCCTGCACTGGCCTTACGTTCGGAGCCGGCCCACGCTGCGGGCCCGGTATTCAAGAGCTCGAGCGAAACCGGCTGGCGAAGACGCACGGGAATAGCCTCGCCGGTTGGCGGCGGAATTGGATTCATCCAGTCGGCATTGAGCAGGCCGCGAAGGGTTTCCGCGCTATCGACCTCTTCCGATGAACGGCCCCACCCACGCGGGCGAATCTCGATCGGAATATCGACGCTTTGGACCTTGGCGAAAGCCGTTCGCCATTCCTCCCACGCCCGATGCAGAAGCGGGTCCGCTTCTTCGCTCCGCCATTGAACCGCAGTGACTGGTGCTTTGCGCCGCCACTGGTTCAGATGAACGCGCCACCGATCGCCGGCCGGGTTCCAAGAACCGTCCGGGTTCAGGAGACCCGCACTCCTTTCGTTCGATCCCCTCCGTCCGCCGGTGAGAGGACCCGCCAGCACGCCAGCTACATGGGTAGCCTCAACGCGTTGGAGGAATTCCCCGATCCGCTCGGCCGATTTTGCCGCCTCGCCATCCGAAGAATCGCCCGAACTGGAGGGGTGGATCCTCCATATCACGGGCTTTCCGCCGGATGCACCCCGCGCATAGGCGGTCAGGAATTCAATCCAACCAGGAGGGAATGATTCTCCATATCGGTTGGACAGGACGACAAAATCCACATGGTGAATCCCGGCCAGTTGCGGATACTGCTCGCAGCCTTCCGCTCCAAGCCATGCAATACCGCATTCGGAGAGTTCACGGCGTATCCGCCTCAGTTCCCTGCCGACCGCATCGTGGAAAAATCGACCCAGGTCCCGCTGCGAGTTTTCGGCAAGATCTGCCATTCGTTCAGGTTTCCGCGCTATCTCGAGCGGATCGATCGATTCCGCCCATTCGGGATCACCATCCGGCCCATACTCTTCGGCGATCCAATCCTGCCAGGCTGATCTCAAACGATTCTCGGCCGCCAGGTCTCCCGGCGATGGCGGGCCGACGGGGACCAAGACGGCCATCACCGGCGAATCGCGGGTCAGCGCGAGCGCATCGAGCAGCGCTTTCGCGGCTCTGCGCTCCGTCCGCCATGGCGACAGCGAGGGCATGGTGAGCACCGCCCGCATGCGTCTCGAATGCAATTCGTCCAATAGCAGACGCAACTGGGGAGCCTGCTCGATCCGAGTATATGGGAGTTCGATAATATTCAACCCTGCTTCCTGGAAGAGCGAGAGCTCTCGTTCAGCCGCTCGGGCCGTGAAGCGGGGCGGTTCCAGCGGATGCACGGAGGCGTCCCCGAATATCGGTTCGAATCGTGCGCCCGCCAGTGGGACGGGCCGTCGGCCGATCACAAACGATCCTCCACGAATACTCATCCTTGGCTCCCCGCTATCTACCGATCCCGCCGAACCGCTTATGATGCGGATGGACTGAACAAGTCGGTCGTATTCAATTTCCTCTCCAGGGTCGGTCAGGCTCGAATGGATGCGCCAGTTGATGCCGGTTGAAGGCGTGCGGGGCGCTGCGCCGAGCAGGGCCTTGGCGGATATGAGCGCAGGAACAGGGCGCGCGCCGGGTACTTCCAGAATCTGGGTAAAACGCCGCTCCACTGCACCCGCTTCGGAAACGGCCTCCACGGTTAGCCGGACCGATGCCCCGGTCTCGACCATGCCCGCGATGCGCACGCTTAGGGCGATCGACTCGCCGGGTGAAAAGGCTAAACGATCCGTTCCCGCTTCAACCAACAGGTAAGGTTTCCGGAGCAGACGCACCGCGCGGCGGAGCAACGCGGCCTGTGCCTCCGCGGCGCGCTGGTCAGGTTCCCACGCGATCCATGCCCATCCTCCAAACGCTCCGGACGGTCCAGCTTCGAAGACGGCAGACGCCGGCCATCCACGTACCGGACCATCCGGTTCGCGCGCTTCTGCAATCGGAATCCAGCGAAGCGTCGAGCCGGACCGTGCAGACTCTGGAAGAGGAAATGGGCTCTGGAGCCGGAGGGGCTCCCTCGCCAGGTAGGCGCCGCCGTCGAGCCCACGAATTTCAGGCGCACGACATTCGAAATGCTCCGAGTTCGGCCGTAACATCCGGACCGCCGAAGTGACGGCCTCTCTACCGGCCGGATCGGAGCCCCAGAACAATGCTCGGCCGCCGCGCGCAAGATGGTCGGCAAAGACCTCCCAATCCGCGTTCTGCATCGATCGGAGCGGAGGCGCCACCAGCACGACTCGATCCCGCCGCAAAACCGGTCCCGAGACGGCCAGTTGGTCCATCGTCAGGCGGCGAGCTCCCGGAAAGGCACGATTGAGGATCGCTCGGGCCTCTGGCGACCACTCGCGGCTGGGCGCCTCCACAATCA
The DNA here is from genome assembly GCA_025054615.1 of Kiritimatiellia bacterium. Lineage (NCBI taxonomy): Bacteria > Pseudomonadati > Kiritimatiellota > Kiritimatiellia > Kiritimatiellia bacterium. The sequence continues at coordinate 26,281 of JANWZO010000002.1, read as the reverse complement.
CCGCCGAGCCGGGCGGCGGAGCCGCTGCCCGCCACGGTTCAACGGCGGGTGAGCACCCCGCGAGGAAGGCGGCACAGAGCGGCCAAACTGACAAGCGCTTAACCCAGCCAGCCGGCCAATTGGCGGAGATTGGGAAACGGCATGAGGCTCGCGCTAGAGCTGTGCGGTCCAACGGCAGAGGGCTACGCGACCGCTCATGCCCTAAGCGCCGATTCGAGAACGACGAGCGCTTTCGGAATGTCATTGACCCGCGCGACGATAAGGCTTTTGTCGGCGCTCTCGTCATCGGCCGAATAGGCATATTCGATGTTGATTCCGGCGCGCGCCCAGATGTCAACAGCGCTGGCCAGCCCGCCGGGCTCGTTCGCCACCGTCAGCAGCACCACGTCGCGCTCGATGACCAGGTGCCCCGCGCGGCGCAGGACATCCACCGCGCACTCGTGCTGGTCCACGATGATGCGCAGATAGCCGATGTCCAGTCCCTCTGAGAGCGAAAGGGCGAGCATGTTGATGCCGTTCTCCCGGAGGGTATCGATCACTTCCGACAGCGTACCGGGCCGGTTCTCGAGAAACACGGAAATCTGCCGGCCAAGCTTCGCGCTGAAGAGTTTCTTGCTCATGCGAACGCTCTACCCGAATCGCGCGTAGCGCCGCAATCAAAACCCGCGCCGGTCGAATCGGAGTTCCGCCCGGCGCAATCGATCTTCCAGCTCGGCGAGTACGCGGTCCTCGTCCGCGCGGTCGCGCGCCTCAAACGTTGCGGAAAATCGCAGGTAGGCGCCTACATCGTCCCACGGGACTGTAGAGACCGACCATTCGCGAATGAGGTACTGCGAAGCATCTTCCGCGGAGGCGAAGCGCGTGTCGCCCGCCGCCACGGGTGCAGGCACATACAGGTAAAAGGTTCCTCCCGGCATCTCCGCTTCAAAACCAACCCGTCGAAGGACGTCGACGAGTTTTTCGAGGCGCCTCCGGTAATGTTCGCGGATCTGCTCCGACAGGGCGATGTCGGCGATGCCCGCGCAGGCCGCAATCTGTATGGCCTTGAACTGGCCTGAATCGCAGTTGTCCTTGACCTCCGCAAAGGCGCGGACGGCCCGCGCGTTGCCTGCGACGAACCCGAGTCGCCAGCCGGTCATGTTGTAGCTCTTGCTCATGGAGTGCAGCTCGAGCGCAACCTCCTTGCCGCCGGGCCGACCCAGAATGGAGAGCCGCTTGCCGTACACGAGCGTGGCGTAGGCCGCGTCCTGCACGATGAGCACGTTATAGCGCTGCGCGAATGCGATCAGCTCGTCGAAGAACGCCTCCGTCGCCGCCGCGCCGGTGGGATTGTTTGGATAGTTGACATAAAACAACTTTGCACGCGCGGCGACTGAGGGATCGATCGATCCAAGATCTGGGAAGAAGCTATTTTCCCTTTTCAGCGGGAGCTTGACGACCTCGCCGCCGAGATAGCGGGCGTGCGTAGCCATGACGGGGTAACCGGGCACGGTTTGAAAGACGACATCGCCGGGGTTCACGAAACACAGCGGAAGCATCGCCAGCGCGGCTTTCGAGCCGATGCTGTGATTGATTTCCGTATCGGGGTCGAGATCAGCCACGCCGAAAAACTTACGCATGTATTCGGCCGCGGCGACCTTGAATTCGCGGATGCCGTTGTCCGCATAGCCCCGGTTCGCGGGGTCGTCGACGGCTTGTTTGAGCGCCTCGCGAATGGCGGCGGGGGCCATCTGGTCCGGCTCGCCGACGCCGAAATCGAGGAGCTCGACATGCGGTCTCGCGGCGCGGGCCGCCGCTTTGGCGCGCTTGATCTTCTCAAACTTGTAAATCTCGTTCGTGGTTCCGAATCGGGCGCCGCCAATTCGTTCAGCAAACAGGCTTTGAATGTCCATAGAGTTCGTCCGTCTCGAAAATTGCGATCCGCCCGGGCGGGCCTCCCGGACGGTCGCGGCAAAGCCGCGGACCTATCGTTCCAAGAGACAAGCCGCTCCGTCCGTCCGTCCAATATGTAAATGTTCGCGGCATAGCCCAATCACGGATCACGGTCAAGCCTGGCATGGAGGAAGACCGGACAGTTAGGAATAACCTTGCCCCTGACAGGCCCACACCCGGTCTTACCCGCTAATGAGATTTGGTAGGCGTACGGTTGACCCGTCGACCGAAATAAGACATTTTTGTCTTGTGAATCAATTTCGTATCGCCCTAGCCCAAATCAATACAACAGTGGGCGCGCTGAGCGCGAATGCGAACAAAATTCTACGCACCGCGCGAATTGCCGCACAACACGGCGCGCAACTGATTGTTTTTCCGGAACTTGCGCTGAGCGGCTATCCGCCGGAAGACCTGGTCCTCAAACGCCAATTCCTGGAAGACACAGCGCGCGAGATTGAGCGGCTGGTCGCCGAGCTGCCGCCCGAGCCGCTCGTGGTGCTCGGTGCACCGCGTAAAGGGGCCGAGCGGGCCCGGAACAGTGCGTTTCTCTTTCAGGGAGGCGCGTTGCTGGGAATTTACGACAAGTTGTTGCTGCCGAACTACGGCGTGTTTGATGAACAGCGAATCTTCGAACCGGGCGATGCGCCGACCGTGGTGGTGGAGGCCTCGACGGGGTGGCGGGTGGGCCTTCACATTTGCGAGGATTCGTGGGTGGTTTCAGGCCCGGCGTGCCGGGAACTGGCCGGCCGGGTCCACGTGGTGGTCAACCTCTCGGGTTCGCCCTACCATCGGGGCAAGCTTCTCCTGCGCGAGCAGATTCTGCGCGCCGCGTCGGCTTCGGTTGGGGCGTCGCTGGCCTACTGTAACCTCGTGGGCGGGCAGGACGAGCTGGTTTTTGACGGAGCCAGCATGGTGGTGGACGAGGGCGGAGTCCGGGCGCGAGCGCGCCAGTTCGAGGAAGACATCCTATACGCTGACCTTGTCCCGGCCGCGGGTTCCATTGTCTGTAAAAATGGAGTGGAAGGGCTTCCATCGTCTGTAAAAACGGTATCCGTCGCACTGGGCAAAAGCGGGGACGGTGATTCGGCGCCGAACGGAATGCCCCGACTGGAGCCGACGATGGGCGATTTGGAAGAAGTGTATTCGGCCCTCGCGCTGGGCCTGCGGGATTATACGGACAAAAACGGCTTCCGCGAGGTGGTGCTCGGGCTTTCCGGCGGGATCGATTCGGCGTTGGTGGCGACAATCGCAGCGGATGCGCTTGGCCCGGAACGCGTGAATGCGGTGACGATGCCTTCTCGCTATTCGTCGCTCGGTACACGGCAAGATGCGCGGGAGGTCGCTTCAAACCTGGGCATCCGGCTCATCGAGCAGCCGATTGAACGACTCTTCCAGACCTTTCTCGAGGAGCTGACACCGTTGTGGCCCGGGCGGGCGCCGGACATCACCGAGGAGAACATTCAAGCCCGGATCCGCGGCATTATTGTGATGGCGCTTTCGAACAAATTCGGCTGGCTGGTCCTGACGACGGGAAACAAGAGCGAGCTGGCGACGGGTTACTGCACATTATACGGCGACATGGCAGGCGGTTTTGCATTAATCAAGGACGTTCCGAAGACGCTTGTCTTCGAGCTGGCGCGCTGGCGCAACGCGCGGGCTGGCCGGCCGCTCATTCCCGAGTCGATTCTCACGCGCCCGCCATCCGCGGAATTGCGGGAGAACCAGACCGACCAGGACACGCTGCCGCCCTACGACGTGCTCGACGGGATTATCGAACGATACGTCGAACGGGATCTGAGCGCGGATGCGATTGTTGCCGATGGGTTTGATCCGGACGTGGTCCGGCGCGTGATCCGGATGATCGACGCGAACGAGTACAAACGCCGGCAGGGTGCGCCCGGCGTGAAAATCACGCCCAAGGCCTTCGGCCGCGACCGGCGCTTGCCGATCACAAATCTGTACCGCGACCGAACCTCAGTCGTGGTGCCGACACCGTCCTGAGACTTTCGCAATGGAGGATACCCTGAGATGACTCCGCTTGAAAAACCTGCCTCGCTGTCGGACATCGGATCCGAGCGCGAGCTGCACCTGCTCTACCACATCAGTTGCCTGCTAGACGCCAGCCTCGACCTGCGGGAGATCGTGAGCCCCGTCCTCGAGGCGCTGGCGGAGTACATGGACATGAACTACGGGACGTTGACGCTGCTGAACCGGAAAACGGGCGACATTATGATCGAGGCGGCGCACGGCCTTTCGCCGCAGCAGGCGCGGCGGGGCCGGTACAAATTGGGCGAGGGCGTCACCGGGCAGGTGATCCTGACGGGCGAGCCGGCAATCATCCCGCGCAAGAGCGAATCGCCGCTGCTCCTCGACAAGACGCGCCGCGGAAAAAGCGCGGACACCTCGTTTATCTGCGTGCCGATCAAGGTCGGCCAGGAGGTCGTCGGAGCGCTGAGCGTAGATTGCCCGTACAAGCCGGAGGAGGAGCTGAAGGATTCGGCCCGGCTGTTGAGCATCATCGCGTCGCTGATCGCGCAGGCTGTCAAGCTGCGCCGCGCTGCCCAGGAGGAGCGCGACCGGCTGATGGAGGAGAACGAGCGTCTGCGCCAGGAGCTCAAGGAACGCTTCCGGCCGTCGAACATCATCGGCAACTCGCACGAGATGCAGCGAGTGTACGATCAGATCGCGCAGGTCTGCAAAAGTAATGCCACGGTGCTGATCCTCGGCGAGACGGGGACGGGCAAGGAGCTGGTGGCACAGGCCATTCACTACAATAGCGAGCGGGCCGACAAACCTTTCGTCAAAGCCCACTGCGCCGCGCTTCCGGAGAGCATCATCGAGAGCGAGCTCTTCGGGCACGTGAAGGGAGCGTTTACCGGTGCGATTAGCGACCGCAAGGGACGCTTCGAACTCGCCCATGGCGGGACGCTGTTCCTAGATGAGGTTGGCGATATTCCGATGTCGATTCAGATCAAGCTGCTGCGCGTGCTGCAGGAGCGCGAATTTGAGCGGGTCGGCGACACCAAGACGATCAAGGTAAATGTTCGATTGATTGCCGCGACAAACCGGAATCTCGAGGAGATGGTGGCGCAGGGCAAATTCCGCGAGGACCTGTATTACCGCCTGAACGTCTTCCCGATCTATGTGCCGCCGCTCCGCAAGCGCAAGGCGGACATCGTGCTACTCGCCGACCATTTCCTGCAGCGGTATGCGAACGAGCAGGGCAAGAATGTCCGACGCCTCTCCAGCGCAGTGATCGACATGTTGATGAGCTACCACTGGCCGGGAAACGTCCGCGAGCTGGAGAACTGCATCGAGCGCGCCGTCCTGGTGGCCGAGGGCGACGTGATCCACCCCTATCACCTGCCGCCGACGCTGCAGACCGCGGAGGCCACCGGCTCGCCAGTAACGGGCAGCCTCAAGGAACGCGTGGAGACTTTCGAGAGGGATCTGATTGTCGACGCGCTGAAATCAACGCGCGGCAACATGGCCGCAGCCGCGCGGCTGTTGCAGACGACCCAGCGGATTTTCGGCTACAAGGTCCACAAATACGGAATCGACCCCAAGAAGTACGCCGGCTAGACCGTCCGAGCGTCAGAGCTTGTTGGCGCTGAAGGTCCCGGAGTAAACGACCGTTCCTGCGGCCGAGGTTGCGCTGCCGCTGATTTGACCAACGATCGTGCCGTTGGCCCACGTGCCGTTGTATACGATGGAGCCGCCCGGAACGTTGGCGGTGAACGTGAACCGATTATTGACCAAGGGGCTGGTGAGCGACTGGCCGGGCCGAATGGTGTCGCTGAACACGACATTTCGGGAATCAATCAGCAACGAATACGGATCCGTCTGACAGGTTGTCGGGGCGGACGGCGGCGTGGAGCACAACACGACCGTACCCGCATAGGATCCGGGCGCGTTGGTGGACGGGTCGCCGCCGCCGTCGCCATCATCTCCACTGCGGGAAATCAGGTATGCCCCGCCAAGGACGACGGCCGCGCCACCCGCGATCAGCGCGGGCGTGCGCCAGCTCGGGCTTTTGTCCGCTTCGGAAACTGGAATCTCTGGGGCCGGACCGGCCGGCGCGGGCGCTGGTGGCGGGACGATCGATGCGGTCCGATCCGACGGCCGCGGTTCGCGAATCTTGACCGTGTACCACTCCGTCTCGGCGACCTGCCCATCGGCGTCCTGGGCCTCGATGTAATAGGAGACGGATTCAACGCCGGTGAGAAGATTCGCCTCGATCGCGCCGACGAAATAGCCAAGCCCTGAACTTTTCATCGCCACGCGGAATGGCGCGGCATCCTTGAACAACTGATAATAAAGGGTCACGGTATGCGGCTCGCGGCCACCCTCCACCTTCGCGCGCAGCGTGAGCGGCTGGCCGCGCACCGCAAAGGGCACAGGCTCATGCGTCAGGCTGATCGAAAACGCCGGCCCCGCAGCCAAAAGCGCCACAGCCGCGTACACCATCCATGGTTTGCAGGTCATCCCAACCCCCTTTTTCCGGCTCTGATCAAGTCCCGGCTTGCCAAAGGGCATTGATCTTCGCCGCACAAATAAAGTCATTCTCCGACAGCCCGCCGATGGCGTGCGTCGTGTAGCGAATGGTGCAAAATTTGTATCCGAAGGCAATCTCCGGATGATGGTCTTCCGTCAGTGCAATCCAAACAACGGCGTTGACGAAGGCTACCGTGCGGGCGTAGCCCTTGAATGAGAATTCACGGACGATCGAATTACCGTCGACGCGCCAACCCGGAACTCGGGCCAGCAGCTCCTCAATTTGAGAAGGGGTAAGCGGCGACACACCCCCCTCGCAGGGTGCGCAGCGCCGGGAAGACAAATCGCCATCCATGGTTGGACTCCCTCAGTTGGCCGGAGGCGCGGAGCCGGGCAGCAAACGGTGCGCGGCGGACGCGATTGGCGGGTGGGTTTCAAGCGCCTGTTGGAACAACGCCGACGCGGGTTCATAGGCGCCGAAATAGGCGCTGGCGATCGCCAGCGAGAGATACAGGTCTGCCTTCTCTTCGGCGGAACGCGGCACTGAATCTGCGAGATGTCGGCCGAGCAGAACGAACAGCCGCGGGCTGACCTGCTCCCACGGACGCAAGATCGTGCCGCGGCCCGGCACCGCGACGCGGAGCCCGAGGGCCGTTGCACCAACCGCCTCTCCGCCCAGCTCGCGGTCGGGCCGGTTGTATGGCGCGTCGCGCAGTTCGCGGCCGAGGATGTCGCGAAGTTGCTGAAGCCGCTCGGCATGTTCGAGAATGATTCCCGCCTGCGCCTTCCCCTCCTCCGTCTGCATTCGTCCGGCGAGGTCGCGCGCCGCATTTGCGACGCGGCGGAAATCCTTCTGTTGCATGATGAGCGGCGTCTGTTCCGCCAGCCACGCGTCGATGGCATCGAAATCCTTTTGGATGACCGAGAGACGCTCGCGTTCGCGCCTTGCCTCAAGTTCGGCGCGCATCTCCTCCTCCTTGGCGGCAATGCGCTCCTCCGCGCGCTTGGCCGGACCCCGCATAAAGGCGGGCGCCGAGGCGAGGTATGCCTGCAGCGCCGCGCGGGCGCCATCGATGTCCCCGGCGCCTGCGCGGGATAGCGTATCCCGTTCCACCTGCTTCCAGCCCTTCAAGGTCTCGAGCCATCGCTGGGCAGCAGGCCGCATGGCATACGCCCAGGCGGGGTCGATCCGATTTGTGCTCGTGTAGGCGTCGAACGCCAAAATGGCCTGATCGACATTGCCCGTGTAAGCCAATTTGATGCCGTTCAGGAAACCTGCGACGTCACTAAACCAGGCCGGCCATTCTTTTCGCTCCTGCTTGAACCGATCCTCTCCCAAATCGCCGATCAAATATTGAGCGATCTGCTGGGGCATGTACACCGGATGCCCGCGACGCTGGGTCAACGGCAATGCCGCGACCTGTCGCAACAGGTCCTCCGCCTGAGAGGTCTGCCCTTGCGCCCACAACGGGACCGCTTGCAGAACGCGCAGCCACATCATTCTGGCGCTGTTGGCGGGAACATTCGTCGCGATGCGGCCCAAGTCCTCGAAGGTTTTTGCCGGATTGTCCGCAAGCGCTTCGCAGGCTCGAACAATTTCAGTCTCGATTTCGCCCGTGAATACGGTAACTCCGATCCGCACCCGCCCGCTTTCGGTTTTGGTGACTTCCACTCCCTCGGACTCGTCCTGTTCCTGACTCTGCGCCCGAGCCGGCTGATTCGTGGCGGCCTGCTTGCGCTGTTCGGCCGCGGCCCGCGCAATTTTTTCGGCTTCCCGCGCAGCCCGCGTGCTGTGCCGAATGAAAAGAATCGCGGCCAGGAGCAGAATCAGCGCGGCCGCTCCGAGAACGATAAGATGGCTGCGGTCAATTTTCTTGTTGCGACTGACGATGGAGGTGGGACTGCGCGCCGCGCGCGCGGAAGCCAGTGCGCTCCGCATGTCGGCCAGGAGTGAGGCGCAGGTGGGATAACGGTTGACAGGGTCGGCGGCCATCATGCGCTCAATCAGAGCCGCGGTCTGCGGCTGGACAGAGGGCGCGAGCTCGCGGAGGTTCGGCGGCGGCCGCTTCAGTCTTGCCACCACCACATCCGCCGCAGTCTTTCCGTCAAACGGAGGTCGGCCGGCAAGGGCGTGAAACATCGTTGCGCCCAGGCTGTATATGTCCGATCGGTGGTCCGCCTTGCCGCCACGGGCGCGTTCGGGGGCGATGTAATAGGGAGTGCCCCAGATGCCGCCCATCTCCTGCTGGCGGTTTACAAACATCGCAAGGCCGAAGTCGACGATCCGAGCCCGGCCGGATTTGTCGAACAGGATGTTGGCGGGTTTGATATCGCCGTGCACCAGCCCCACCTCATTTGCGGCCTTCAACCCTTCAGCGACATCCAACGAAATTTCCAGCAGACGGACCTCGTCCACCTTCTTGCCGCCCTCCATGAGCTGGTCGAGTCGTCCGCCGCCGACCAGCTCCATCACGATGTAGGGCTGGCCTTGTTCCTGACCGCATGAATAGATTTGGACGATGTTGGGATGGTTCAGCGCGGCAGCCGCGCGGGCCTCTCGCAAAAAACTTTCGACAAGCGCCGGGTCATCTCCCATCTCGGCCTTCATGACCTTGATGGCAACGAACCGGCCGAGCGTCGGATCCATCGCCCGGTAGACTGCACCCATCCCGCCGCTGCCCAGGCGCTCGACGAGCAGAAATGTACCGAACCGCGCGGGCACCGTCTGCTCCGTGCCACAGGACGGGCAAACCATTTGCGAAAAGGGATCCAGCTCGGAAACGTCGAGGGCCGTTCCACACTTGCCGCAGGCGAGTCGGTCAAGTTTTGTCCAGCGGATGCCGTCTTGGGCAAACATAGCTCTCTACTTTTACACAATATGTGCCGCATTCCAAGCGCTCCGACAAGTTGACTGGTGCCCAATCGCGGACGCCACGCCGCAAGATATTTTGGCGCTGGACCCGCACTTGCGCGCCGTCGGGCCGGCATGTATGAAAGCGGCATGATTGATCCCGTGGCTTTCACGATTTTTGGGCGCCCCATTTACTGGTATGGCATCTGCGTCGCGCTCGGGTTTCTGGCCGCCTTGGCTTTTTGGAACAGCGCCGTACGCCGGATCGGCCTGCCCACGGGCTTGGGGTCCGACCTCGCGATGGTGACCATGATCGCCGGCATTCTCGGGGCCCGCGCAATGTACGTGGCGGCAAACTGGAACTATTTTTCGGAAAACCTGGCTGCAATCCCGCGCATTGACCAGGGTGGTCTGATTTTCTACGGCGGATTTCTGGCCGCTTCAGCCGCCGTCGCAGTGATGGCCCGCGTTCGCGCTATACCGCTGTGGAAGCTCGGCGATTTCACTGTATCGGCCCTGCCGCTCGGGCATGCAATCGGACGTATGGGATGCCTTTTGAATGGCTGTTGTTACGGAAAACCGACAGACCTGCCGTGGGCCGTATTCACCGCCGGCGAGTGGCGCCATCCTGTTCAGGGCTATGAGGCGGCGTTCAATTTGGCGCTGTTTTTTGTGTGCCGTCGAATGCTGCTCCGGCAGGCGCCGCCCGGAAGCGTGACGGCCGCCTATCTAACCGCCTATGGACTCTGGCGGTTTGCCATCGAATTTTTGCGCGGAGACCCCCGCATGGAGGCGTGGGCCGGATTGAATGCCGCGCAGGCGCTCAGCCTCGTCCTCGTCGTGCTAGGCGGTCTGCTCGGCGGATTCGTTTTTTTCCGCTCACGTCCGCGCCCCTGATCCCCCCATGGAGCGGGGCTCTATCGTCTGCGGAGAACAGGATGTCGGCCGGCTGGATTCCGTCCTCGCCCGGGCGCGGCCAGAACTTTCCCGCGCCCGCTGGCAGGAGGAAATCAAGGCAGACAGGGTCACCGTCAACGGCCGGCCCGGCCGATGCAAAATGCCGGTCAAACCCGGAGACATCATCGAATGGACACGGCCGCCGCCGGAGCCGACCGGCCTTGAGCCTGAACCGATTCCACTATCCGTAATCTATGAAGATGAGGATTTGATCGCCATCGACAAGCCGCCAGGTCTCGTGGTGCACCCTGCGCCCGGACACCCGGCGGGCACGCTGGTCAACGCCCTGCTCCATCATTGTCCAAATTTACCGGGCATTGGAGGAGAACTTCGCCCGGGGCTTGTGCATAGGCTGGACCGCGATACGAGCGGGGTCATGGTGGTCGCGAAGAATGATGGCGCCATGGTTTCACTCGCCCGACAATTCAAGGATCGCCGTACTCGGAAGGAATATCTCGCTCTCGTCTGGGGACGGCCGCGCGACCTCGCCGGAACCATCCATACGCGCATCGCTCGCAGCGAGCACGACCGCAAAAAAATGGCTGCCTATCCCCTCGAGCCGGCGTCGGGTGAACTCAAAGGCAAGGAGGCTTTGAGCCGGTATGAGGTCCTCGAGACGATAGGGCCTGTCTCCCTGGTGCGCGTGCGAATCGAAACCGGCCGTACCCATCAGATTCGCGTTCATATGTCGCACATCCGGCACCCCGTCGTGGGCGACCCCGTCTACGGCGGTTCCCGCCGCGAGATCGCCGCGCCGCGCCAAATGCTTCATGCCGAACGGCTCGAGTTGATCCACCCGCGGACCGGCACCCCACTCGTCCTGGTGGCGCCGATTCCGGCTGATTTCCAGGAGCTGATTTCGCAGTTGAAACAGCGCGAGAATCCAGGCACATCCTCGCGGGCATGACCGCGCAAGACCTTATCGGCATGTTGCAATTGGTTCCGCATCCCGAGGGCGGCTGGTATCGCGAGGTCTACAGGAGTTCCGAGCTGATCCCGGCCGACGCGTTACCCCTGCGATATGGAGCGCCGCGCGCGTTTGCCACGTCGATTTACTTTCTTCTCGAGGCCGGTCAATTCTCCGCCTTTCATCGCCTCCGCAGTGACGAGCTCTGGTTCCATCTCGCCGGCGGGGACCTGGACGTCCACTGCCTCACTCCGAACGGTGCGCTGGAGACCCTGCGCCTCGGTCCGGGCTCCCTGCGGTGGCAGGCGGTTGTACAGCAAGGAACGTGGTTCGCGGCGCTCGCGGCCAACGATGCAGCCTTTTCACTGGCGGCCTGCGTTGTCGCGCCCGGTTTCGACTTCGCCGATTTCGAACTGGCGGATCGAGCGCAGCTCGCCGCTCAATTTCCGCATCACGCATCGCTGATTGAGCGGCTCACCCGGAGCTGACCATGGGACTGAACGAGGCCCTCGCCGCGCTGCGCGCGCACCTGGAGCACCTTCGAGAACTTGGCGTCCGCGAAGTCGACGCAAGCCCCGAACGCCTAGCCGCGCTGAAGAGTCTGGTGCGCAACGCCACGGCGACCGCCCCTACCCGCGCGACGACTCGCATCGATTCGCTGCCCGGGCTGGACCCTCCGCAGCCCTCCATCGGTCCGGCGACGGAATCGCTGGAGGCGATTGCCTCGGAAATCGCAGCGTGCAAAAAGTGCCGCCTCTGCGAGGCGCGCACGCGGGTCGTGCCGGGACAAGGTCGGCTGCAGCCGGACATCCTTTTTGTGGGCGAGGGCCCGGGCGAGGAAGAAGACCGCCAAGGGCTTGCATTCGTCGGGCGGGCCGGACAGTTGCTAACACGGATGATCGAGGCGATGGGCTACACGCGCGACGACGTCTTCATCGGCAACATCGTCAAATGCCGGCCGCCGGGAAACCGGACGCCACTGCCCGATGAAATGGCGGCCTGCCTGCCGTTCCTTGAACGCCAGATCGCGGTGATCCGACCGAAACTGATCGTGGCGCTCGGCAGCACGGCGCTCAAGGGACTCTTCGGCGACGCGAGCCTCTCAATCAGCCGGGTGCGGGGAACGTGGATGGACTACCGCGGGATCCCGGTGATGCCGACTTACCACCCCGCGTATTTGTTGAGGAATCCGGACGCCAAACGCGAGGTGTGGGAGGATTTGAAGGCGGTTTTGCAACGGCTTGGCCGCCCTCTTCCGCGCCAATCTCGACGCGGCGCCGAGTAGGCGCGCTCATCAGGGCAAGTCGCCGCGCTCGAGCAGATCTCGAGCCCGCTTGATTTGGACGGAGCTTCCCAGCAGCAGAACGCTGTCGTCTTTGAACAGTTCAAGGTCCGGATCTGGATTTACCATCGTTTTGCCAGCCCTCTCGACCGCCACGATGCTTGCCCCCGTCAGGGACCGGAGCTGCAGTTCCCGGATGAGGCGGCCGACCGCGGCATGGCGGGCCGAGAGCACAACCGCTTCCATTTTCGCCTCACGCAATGCCGCGGGCAGAGGGGCCGGTTCATCCGGCTCCGGCGGCGGCTGGGACCATGTTTCCACCAGCACGCCCTTCGCGCGGGTATACCATGCGTTTAGGGCCGGACCGCGCAGGACTGCAAGGGCCAGGACGGCCGCCAACAAGACGAGGGACACATACAGAGGCGGCAGCAACGCGAGGCTCACCAGGACGGTCATGACGCCAAGCCCCAGCACTTGAACCACCCAGAGCGCATTGGACAGGAACGATCGCAACGCGGGCGAACGCGAACCGGCAAATCCCGCCAGCGCCAGCTCGCTCAACATCATTCCCATCGCCTGCATCTTGCGAACGGTCGCCACGTACAACGGCAGCGCTGCAAGCGCCGCCACTAGCCACGCGACGGTTTTTGCGCCGCCCGTCCACGGCGGCAACCAACCAAACGGCGCATCGAACCATCGCACCGCAACCGCTGCCACGATGAAACAGGCGGCGATCAACGCCACGTTGAGGGCAATCTGCCACAACAGCCCTCGGATCATGCGAAACGCGGTCGCACGAGTGTTCTCGCTCTGCAGGCGGCCGACCCATCCGCTATACAGGCGGACCATCGTCCGGACCGGTCCGGGGATCCTCGACGCCAGCCAGTCCGCGAGCCGATCGGAGGAGGCCGTTAGGTACGGTCGAATCAGGGCATTGAGCGACGCCACCGCGACAATGACTGGATAGACATGCGGCCCGATTGCATTCAGCGACATGCCCAGCGTGGCCAAGATGAATGCGAATTCGCCGATTTGCGCCATACCGGTCCCCACGCGGACCGCGGTGCGGCCGTCGTAGCCGGCCATCAGGGCGCCCAACGAACACGCCGCAATTTTCGCGATGAGGTAGATCGCCGTCAGCGCCAGGACGATTCCGATGTTGTCCCGGACAAAGGCCGGGTTGATCATCATGCCGATCGCGACGAAGAACACGGCGGAGAACATGTCTCGTAGCGGCTCGGTCAGTCGGAGGACCCGCCCGAGCTCACGGGATTCCGCAACCATCGCGCCGGCCATGAAGGCGCCGAGGGCCGGGCTGTATCCCATCCGCACAGTCAGCAGCGAGGCGCCCAGGCAGAGGCCCAACACCGTCACCAACAGCGTTTCATCGTTGCCGAGCCGGCCGACGAGGCGGAGGGCGCGGGGAACGAGGATCAATCCGGCGACAGTGGCCGCCACGAGGAAAATCACCAGCCGTAGCAGCGCCACCGTGGCCTGTCCCGCAGGCAAATGACCCGACGCCGCGAACCCGGGCAGCAGGATCATCGCGAAGATCACAAAGATGTCGTCGAAAAGGCTGACTCCGGAAATCAATTCGCCGTGTTTGCTTTTCAGCTCGCCTGAGTCTCGAAGACTTTTCACGACGATTGTCGTGGAGGTGAGCGCCAGCATCACGCCAAGGAACACGCTTTCCATCGGCGTCCAGCCGAACACCGAACCGAGGGCATAGCCGACGGCGATCATCAGCATAATTTCGATGCTGGCCGTCACAAAAGCGGCGGGGCCCACGGCGCGCAGCTTCCGCAGATTGAATTCGAGTCCGAGCGAGAACATCAAAAAGACGACGCCGATATCCGCCAGCGTCCGGATCGCCGACTCATCGCGGACGAGGGGAAAGGGCGGGGTATACGGCCCGATGAGAAAACCCGCCAGCAGATACCCGAGCACGACGGGCTGCCGCAGCCAGCGAAACAGCAGCGTGACGACGCCCGCTACGAGCATCACCACGGCAAGATCTTGTAAAAACGAGGCTCCGAACACGCGCCCTCCGCCTGAATGCAGCGCATTCCATACCATCCCGCTACCGGATCGCCAGCCAAACCGATCGACGAACAGAGATCTCGAAGCGCCGGACCGGCGCCAAAGATAACGGGTCAGTTGGTTATGCGTGCCGCCGGCCTATCCGCCGGCGCCAGCGACTTCGGCTCGCTCTTCGTAAACGAGCTGGGCCCGCATGTACTCGCGCCGCATCCGTGCGATGTTTTCAATCGAGATCCCCTTTGGGCAGGCCGCCTCACACTCGGCGTGGTTCGAGCAGTTGCCGAAGCCCTCCCGGTCCATCTGATCCACCATTCGCAGGACACGCCGCTCGCGCTCCGGTTGCCCCTGCGGAAGCAGCGCAAACTGGGTGATTTTGGCGCTGACGAACAGCGAGGCGGACGCGTTCGGACACGCGGCGACGCATGCGCCGCAGCCGATGCAGGCTGCGGAGTCCATGGCCTTTTCGGCAACGTCTTTCGGAACGAGGACCGAATTGGCATCCGGCGCAGAGCCAGTGTTGACGGAAATATATCCGCCGGCCGCCATGATGCGGTCGAAGGCGGAGCGGTCGACGACAAGGTCCTTGATGATCGGAAACGGCTTGGCCCGAAACGGTTCAATCGTGATCGTGGCGCCGTCTTCAAAATGGCGCATACGCAATTCACAGGTGGTGCACTTCAGCCGCGGCCCGTGCGCCATGCCGTTGACGACCAGGCCGCAGGTGCCGCAGATGCCCTCTCGGCAGTCGCTGTCGAACGCGATCGGATCTTCTCCCCGTTTGGCGAGCGTTTCATTCAGCGCGTCGAGCATCTCCAATAGGGACATTTCCGGCAGGATACCGTCCACGGAATATGTTTTGAATTCGCCCTTCGCGTTCGGGCCCGCTTGTCTCCAAACCTTGACGTTGAATTTCATGCGTTTACGGCATCGGGGTGGCCGGGCCGAAGTGCAGACCTCGGCCGCCGCCGAAAAACCGCCTCCTATTTGTAACTTCTCTGCGCCAGGTGCACGTAATCAAACTCCAGCGGCTCCTTGTGCAACACCGGCTCGGACGGATTGCCCGTCCATTGCCATGCCGCCACATAGCAAAAGTTTTTGTCGTCGCGGAGCGCCTCGCCGTCCGGCGTCTGATATTCCTCCCGAAAATGCCCGCCGCACGACTCGTTGCGATGGAGGGCGTCGATGGCCATTAGCTCGCCCAGTTCGAGATAGTCGGCGACCCGACCGGCAAATTCCAGGTTTTTGTTGAATTCGGCTTCGGAACCACCGACGTAAACATTTTTCCAAAAATCCTCGCGCAGCGCGCGGATGTCGCGGATCGCGCCCTCCAGCCCCTTCGCGTTGCGCGACATCCCAACCTGGTCCCACATGATTCGGCCCAGTTCCCAGTGGTACTCCCGAACAGTCTTTTTGCCTCGCGCGCTGGCGAACCTCCGCGTCTGCTCGGCCACGGCTTTCGCCGCCTCCTTGAACGCGGGGTGCTCCACCGTGACTTTGTCCTTCAGCACGCCGCTGTCCGCAAGGTAGTGGCCGAGGGTATAAGGAATGATGAAGTACCCATCGGCGAGCCCCTGCATCAGCGCACTGGCGCCGAGCCGGTTCGCGCCATGATCGGAGAAATTCGCCTCACCCAGCACGTGAAGCCCGGGGATCGTGCTCATCAGGTTGTAATCCACCCAGAGTCCGCCCATGGTGTAGTGGGGGGCGGGATAGATGCGCATCGGGGTTTCGTAGGGCGACTCGCCGGTGATTTCATGATACATGTCGAACAAATTTCCGTAGCGCTCCCGAACGACGTCGCGGCCGAGTCGGCGGATCGCGTCGCTGAAGTCCAGGTAGACAGCATATCCCGTATTCCCAACGCCGTAGCCCGCGTCGCACATGCGTTTGGCGGCGCGGGACGCAATATCGCGCGGCACAAGATTGCCGAAGGCCGGATACATGCGCTCAAGGAAGTAGTCGCGCTCCTCCTCCGGAATCTGGCTCGGCGGGCGCTTGTCGCCCTTGTTCTTGGGCACCCAGACGCGCCCGTCATTTCGCAGGGACTCGCTCATCAGCGTCAGTTTCGACTGCGATTCACCCGAAAGCGGGATGCACGTGGGATGAATCTGCGTGAAGCAGGGGTTGGCAAAAAACGCCCCGCGCTTGTGGCAGCGCCAGACCGCGGTCGCGTTGGAGTTCACTGCATTGGTCGACAGGAAGAAGACCGTCGAATAACCGCCTGTCGCCAGCAGCACCGCATCGGCCGCATAAGGTTCGATTGCGCCAGTCACCAAATTGCGGCAGATGATCCCGCGCGCACGGCCGTCGATGACGACCAGGTCGAGCATCTCGCGGCGGGGAAAGAGCTTCACCCGGCCGGCATCCACCTGCCGCATCAAGGCGCTGTAGCAGCCCAGGAGAAGTTGCTGGCCGGTCTGGCCGCGCGCGTAAAACGTGCGAGACACCTGGGCGCCGCCAAAGGATCGGTTCGCGAGGGTCCCGCCATATTCGCGAGCGAAAGGCACGCCCTGCGCGGCGCATTGATCAATGATGTTCGTCGACAGCTCCGCGAGCCGATACACATTCGCCTCGCGCGCGCGGAAATCGCCCCCCTTGATCGTGTCATAAAACAGCCGCCAGACGCTGTCGCCGTCATTCTGATAATTCTTGGCGGCATTAATCCCCCCCTGCGCGGCAACGCTGTGCGCGCGGCGCGGCGTGTCCTGAATGCAGAACGAAAGAACGTTGTATCCAAGCTCAGCGAGCGAGGCGGCTGCCGATCCGCCAGCAAGGCCGGTCCCGACAACGATGATCGTGTACTTGCGTTTGTTCGCCGGGCTGACGAGCTTGATGCTGGACTTGTGCGCGGTCCACTTGTGCTCAATCGGTCCGTCGGGAACCTTCGCATTCAATATCGTTTCTTCAGCAACGTGAATCATGGCTCGCTCCGCGGAGGGCGGGGCGGCGGACAACCTCACTGCGATCCGCCCTGCGCGCTACGCCTTCTATCCCAAATTTTTTCCATCGTATGCAAAAAATTTTTTTGAGACTTCCATGATATGGAATTTCCAGCCAATGGACAAAATGTCAATAGGCGCGGGATGTGCGGTGCAAAGGCGCGTACGGCATCTAGCGCTGGGAACCAGCGGGCAGAGGTGCTGTACGTCTTCGTCAGGCCACGGGATATCGGCTACCGGACTACATTTGAAGCGCGGAGCGCATCCGCGATTCAGGGGCTCCACCGGGCGACCGCTCGCGCCAGCGAGGCGCCTAGCGATCGGGCGCGAACGTCAAGCGCTTCTTCCGCTAGTCGGCCATCTGGAGCAAAGGCGTATCCTGCGTTTGGCACGATAACCTGGTCCGGCAAGACCGTCAGGCCAAGACCCGCAAGCAACATGCGCAATGAAATCAACCCGCGTACGCCTCCGAAAGCTCCGGGAGATGCGGATCCGATCACGGCTAGCTTCCCGGCAAACACGGCGTTCGACGGCTCGCCGGGTGCATCGGCGCGCGAGACCCAGTCGATCATGTTTTTCAACACGCCGGAAAAGCTGCCGTTGTATTCCGGCGACGCGATGATGAACCCGTGGCTCTCTCGAAAGATCGCTTTCAATCGGCGAGCCTCCGGCGGCAGACCGGATGCAGCCTGAATGTCTGCGTCGTAGAGCGGAAGCGGATAATCGCGCAGACGGATCACATTGACCGATGCGCCCGCCTCCCGGGCGCCCTCCGCCATTCTGAGCGCCAGTTTATGGTTCAACGAGTCAGCGCGGATTGATCCGCTGAACGCAACAAGTTGAATTGGGGTCGGCATGGTCTGCTCTCCAATCTTCTCCCGGTCAGGCGGCCCGGTCGGCAATCAGGGCAGCGACACCGCGACGGTGAACCCATATCAAAAACGCAGCAGCGACGGTGGACAGCACGACGGGGGGTTCGAAGAGACCGCCCCGCGCGATGAAAATGTGATAGGCGACTATATTTACGATGATCGGTGTGAGCAGAAGCAAACCGATCGGGCGCGTTCTCGGAAAGGCAACCAGAATGCCCCCGGCAATTTCGAGAATCTTCACGAACGCAAGAAACCCGCTGCTGTAGAGGGCGCCCATGAACATGGCGGCGGGCGATCCCTCCGGAGGCGGAGGGATCGGGATGAAGCGCAGGAAATAGTTGAGCCCAAATACCACGAAGATGAAACCCAAGAGGGCACCGGCCACATTGGCTACTGTTTTCATAAATCTCCTTCCGCGAGATTAGTCGAACTTAGGACCAAATGCCTTACAGGCTGGAGGAGGATCAATGGCCAGGCGGTGCGCGGAACTCTACACGGACGATGGTCCTGCCCGGCTCGGAGCGGATCTCGAAGCGGCCGCCGGCCCGGGCGGCGCGATGCCGCATGATCCGCAACCCTGCTCCGTCCGATTGCGCGGCCGGGTCGAATCCGCGGCCATTGTCCTCGATGCGAAGCGCTTGTTCCGTCAGATCGATCCGTACATCCGTTGCGCCGCCGTGCTTGACCGCATTGCTCACGGCTTCCTGGGCAATGTGATAGAGGTGGATCGCCGCCTCGCGGCTCAGGCCCGGCGGTGCGCCGCGATCGTCAAAAGAACATGCAATATTGAAGACCTCGCACGTCTCCTCGGCAAGCCGCCGCAGGGCCGGCGCAAGGCCCTCCTCGCCGACTTCGAGCGGGGCCAGGCCGCGTGCCATCCGGCGCACCTGGGCGATGGACTCCTTCAGCAGATCAATGAGCTTCTCAAGCAACTCGGCGCGCTCGGCCTCGCCTGCAGCGCCCACCGCCCGCGCGAGAAATACGGCGCCCGTCAATTTTTGGCCGAGCGAGTCGTGGAGGTCCTGCCCGATCCGCTGTTGCTCACGGAGAGTCGCCGTCTGCAGGGCTTCCTGCAGCCGCGCGCGCTCGTCCATCTCGGCGGCCAGGAGCCGGTTGGCCTCGAGCAATTCCCGCGTGCGTTCGGAGACGGTCCGCTCGATGGCGCGCGCGCGCTCCGCCAGGATGCCCAGCGCAGCGGCGAGAAGAACCGTAATGACCGTCCCGGCCGCGGCGATGAGCGTTGCGGAGCCGGCGCCCCGGAGGGTGCGGTAGTCTTCGCCGACCTCGCAGCGAAGCATCCACTCCTGGTCGGCCACGGCCACCGGCAATTCTGCAATCCATCGCGCCTCGGGCGAGCGCGGCGGGACACCAAACTGGGGGTCGAAAAAGGTGATCTGCATCTGGCGGATGCCCGCCTGCTGAAGGGCCCGCTCGAGAACCGCCTGGGGCCACAGAGCGGCCACCGTAAAGCCGCGAAGCTCGCCCTCCGCACGAATGGGCGCCAGCACGAAAAATCCGGCCGGCTGGCCGGGCTGGAACGAGGGGGCAAGCGCCCCAAGCGCCGAGCCCCCGCCGGAACGGATTCGCTCCAAGGCGGCGGACTGTCCGGGCAGCGACGCCATGTCGAAACCCAAGGGGAGACCCAGCCCAAGTTCCGGCGCCTGGTAGGTAAGCGGAAAATACTCAGAACGGTCGCCCGCGGGCCGGATGCCGTTCGGCGTCCATTCAGTGAATGGCAGCGGTGCGGAGTCCTCGCCGCGATATTCCGCAGCCGCGCGCAACTCGCGGGGGATGCGTTGCGCGAAGCCGAACGCGCCCAATACGGATTTTTGGTGGAGGAGTCCTTTCCCGACGAATTCCGCAAAGGCCTCGTCGCTGACGGCCTCGGACAGGGTATGTAGTTCGCCGAGCGAGGCGAGCACGCTGACAAACAAACCGATCTCGCGCTCCAGGGCACGAACAAGGGTCCGGACCTCGAGCTGGAATTCCGCCTCCAGTCGGGCCTGCTCGCGCTCGGTGCTCTCGCGCGACGCCCAAAAAGTCAGCCCGAGCCCGGCGAGGGTCGTCAGTGCGACGAGCGCCCAGAGGGTGCGCGAAGGGGCGGATCTGGACGAGGAACCCATGGGCGACACCATGCCGACACCCCCCGATGCTGTCGAGCGAGATCCCTGCCGGCGTTCCGGCAAACCCGACGCATTCCACTTGCACTTGGCATGCCGCACTTTGTAATTTGCTGGCTTTTCGCCGGGAACCGCGCCCGTTGCGCGTCCGGTGAAAAACGCGTCGCTCCGCGTGGAGGGCGCGCGCAACTAACTAGGAGAGAATTCGTGGCAAAAAAGACGAAACCGAACCCCGGCAGCCGTGACGACATGGCTGCGAAATACGAGGAAACCCTCCGGAATTTCAGCGAGGGCGCCATCGTGACCGGGCGCGTCGTGGACGTGCGACCGGACGAGGTCATTGTTGACATCGGCTACAAATCCGAAGGGACGCTTCCGATTACCGAGTTCCGGTCGCCCGACGAACTCAAACCCGGGGACGCGATTGAAGTTTTGCTCGAAAAACTTGAAGACGAGGAGGGCAAGGTTGTCCTCAGCAAACGGAAGGCCGAGAACCAGCGCAACTGGGATCGGGTGCTCACCAACTACATGGAAGGTTCGACCATCCGGGGCGTGGTCAAAAGCCGCATCAAGGGCGGATACATGGTCGATGTCGGCGTGGACGCCTTCCTGCCCGGGTCGCAACTAGATCTGACGCCGGTCAAGAATCCGGATGATCTCATCGGCCGGGACTTTGAATTCAAAATCACGAAAATCAACCGCGATCGCCGCAACATCGTGGTTTCGCGCCGCGAATTGCTCGAGGAACGTCGCCGGGAGGCGAAGAAGACGCTGCTGGACGAAATTCAGATCGGCCAGGTCCGCCGCGGCGTCGTCAAGAACATTACCGAATTTGGGGCGTTCATCGACCTGAACGGCCTCGACGGTCTGTTGCACATTACCGACCTGAGCTGGGGTCGCGTCAATCACCCGTCGGAAGTGGTCCAGGTGGGCCAGGAACTCGATGTGATGGTCCTGGATGTCGACCGCGAGAAAGAGCGGATTTCGCTCGGACTCAAGCAGATTACTCGCAACCCTTGGGAAGACATCGAGGCGAAATATCCCGTCGGCACCCGCGTCCGCGGCAAGGTGGTCAATTTGGTGCCCTACGGCGCATTTGTCGAGCTGGAGGAGGGCGTCGAGGGCATGGTGCACGTTTCCGAAATTTCGTGGACCAAACGCGTCACCAAAGCCTCGGACGTCCTCTCGGTGGGTCAGGAAGTGGAGGCCGTCGTCCTCAATGTGAATCGCGACGAACAGAAGATTTCGCTCGGCATCCGCCAGACGGAGGAAAATCCGTGGACACGGGCGCACGAGCGTTATCCAATCGGTTCCCGTGTCAAAGGCGTGGTTCGGAACTTCACGTCATATGGCGCCTTCGTGGAGCTCGAGCCCGGAATAGACGGGATGATCCACGTGACCGACATGTCGTGGACACGCAAGATCAATCACCCGTCGGAAATCCTCAAAAAGGGCGATGAGGTGGAGGCGGTGGTGCTGGAGGTCGACGCCGCGAACCAGCGGATCGGACTGGGTCTCAAGCAGGCGCAACCGGATCCGTGGACGGGGATCTCGCAGCGCTACAAGGTCGGCCAGCGCGTCCGCGGCAAGGTTTCTAAACTCGCCTCGTTCGGTGCCTTCGTCGAGATCGAAGAGGGCATCGATGGCCTCGTTCACATCAGCCAGATCAGCGAGGAGCGTGTACAGCGGGTGAAAGATGCGCTTCAACCCGGCCAGGAAGTGGAGGCCCGCGTCATCAAAATCGACCCGGTGGAACGTCGTATCGGCCTCAGCATCAAGGCAGCCAAACTGCCCGATGAGCAGTTTGTGGTCGACGATTCAATGCTAGAGGGGCTCCGGCCCGGTGAGGATCTTGTCGACCTTGCAGGCGCATTCGACGAGGCCTTTGGCGCAGCCGCGCAGACAGAAGAGTGGCATCCGGGCCAAAAGAAAAAGGAGAATTGACCGCAGAACGCCGCGGCGCGCCGGCTTTTCCTGCTGGCGCGTCCGGCGCAGCGCGGACCGCCACGCTCACCCTCCGGTGATACAATGCTGCGGTCCGTAGTGGATTTCGTCTTCGATCAGATTATTGCCCGTCGGGTCCGTCTGTGAAATGTTCTGCCGATATGAAGGACCTCGACCACCTCGCTTCCCGATGTGTCGACCTGATATCCCGGGATGAATTCGCATCCCGGCTGCGCGAAGCTCGGCCCCTCCGAATCAAATACGGCGCGGACCCTTCGGCGCCGGACCTCCATCTGGGCCACGTGGTCGGGCTCAACAAGCTTCGCGAATTTCAGGAGGCGGGACACACCGTGGTGTTCATCATCGGGGATTTCACGGCAATGATCGGCGACCCTTCGGGCCGCTCTCAAACGCGAAAGCCACTGACTCGCGAACAGGTGCTCGCGAACGCCGAGACGTACCAGCGGCAGGTGTTCAGAATCCTCGACCCGGCGCGCACGGAAATTCGCTTCAATTCCGAATGGCTTGCCCCGATGAGGTTTGAAGACGTGGTCCGGCTCGCTGCCCGGGTGACGGTGGCCCAGATGCTTGCGCGGGACGATTTTGCCCGCCGCCATGCCGAAAACGCGCCGATTTCGCTTGTCGAATTCATCTACCCCCTCATCCAGGCCTATGACTCGGTTGTGGTACGCGCCGACCTCGAACTCGGCGGCACGGACCAACTGTTCAACCTGCTTCTGGGTCGCGAACTTCAGAAGGAGTTCGGTCAGCCCCCCCAGGTGGTGATGACGCTGCCCCTGCTCGAAGGGTTGGATGGTGTACAAAAAATGAGCAAGAGCCTGGGCAACTACATCGGCGTCACGGACCCGCCGAAAGAGATGTTCGGCAAGGTCATGTCGATCAGCGACGAGCTGATGTGGCGCTATTATGAGCTGGTCCTCTGCGCAACGCCCGACGAGCTGGCAGCAGCTCGGGCCCTGCATCCGAGAGAGGCCAAAGACCGCCTCGCCCAAGCGATCGTCGCGAGATTTTATGGTCCCGAGGCCGCTGCCGAAGCTTCAGCCGAATTCGCGCGCGTGTTCTCACAAAGCGAATTGCCGAATGAAGTCCCAGAATTTCGAATCGCGGAGCGCGAACTGGGCATTGCGCAACTGTTGGTGCGCTGCGGGCTGGCCTCGAGTAACAGCGAGGCGCGCCGTCTCGTGGAGCAGGGCGCGGTCCGCATCGACGACCAACGCATCTCCGACCCCCGCATGGTTGTTACCATTCGCCCGGGCATGGTCATCCGATCGGGAAAACGCGGCTTTGCGAAAATCGCATAGGCCCGGTCGATCGAGTTTGAAAAAGGGATGCGAGGGAACCGATCTGAAATCAGCCCACAATCGGTATCCAGAACCGCCCCGCTCTCCGCATGCTTCGTGGTGGTGGCGCAAGGGGTCCTCGCCGCGGCGATATTCGCAACGTGCCATTGGCCGCCAGGTCCGCTGGCTTGGGTGTTCGCAGTTTGTGGCGCGCTGCTGGGCGGATGGGCCCTTGCCGAAATGCGGCAATCGGTCATTCGCGTGCTTCCGGATGTGCATCCGAACGCGAGGCTGATTACGTCAGGTCCCTATCGCTGGATTCGCCATCCGATGTATGCGGCTCTCCTTCTGCTCTGCGCCGGCGCATGGCTCACCGATCCCTCATGGCTTCGACTCGCTATGATTATCTCTCTGGGGTTCGTTCTTCTGGCGAAGATACGCATCGAAGAACGCTCCCTCGAAGCCCGATTCCCGGCATACCGGGACTACGCCCGCTGCACGAAGCGTATGATTCCGGGCATCTGGTGATGCCCTGGCGGGCTGGTCCTTCGCCGCAGCGATCGAGATGTCATCCGATTGAATTTACACACGGGATTTGCCGCTCATTCCCGCCTCCCACGCTTTCCATGACTCGCCAAGGTCGGCTCGCCGCTGAACAGATTCTTCAGCAAGGGAAGGCGACCGAATTTCCCACAGGGCGACTTCGCCAGGCGCGAGCTTCACGTGAAGCACGCCGCCGTCCGCGGCCGGATTCACCGCCGCGGTGTAAGGTTCCGCACACCGCCGCAGATAGCGTTCCTCGGCTGGCAGAAGGTTCTCCGGTTTGCCCATCTCAATCCACGCCTCATAGGCGCTCCCCTGTTTGGCGCGAATGACTTCCAGCGTCGCTGACCGCGCGCTGGCATACTCGGGCGGCAATTCGATCCGCGCGGTCCAAGGCTCCGGCAAGGGCGCCGAAAAATCGAGGACGGCGTGCCAGGCGATGACCCGTAGCGTGTCGCCCTCGAGGGCCGCCATTACGCCTGCGCCCGGCGGCGCGCCAGCTATTCCGGAGAGCACGCGTCGTCCGGTAAGCCGTCGCAGGAATCGGAACGCATTCATCGATGCCTTCGGGATTCCGTGGATGGTCATCATGCCGTAGGTGCAGGAAAATGGGGCAGAGGGGATCGGCCCTTCTTCGAAGATGTCGCTCGCGACCCACCATGTGAGGGCGTCGCATGCATCATCAAGAGCCAGGCAATTTCGGACAATGAGCGCGGCTGCGTGTAAGTTATCGACGTAGACGTTGTCGCCCCACGTCACGGATGCGGCGTCCGCGGCGGATTGTGTGTTCCATTCCGTCCAATAGATCGGCAGGTCTGGCCGCGAGGATGCGGCCACCTCCCGTTGAACACCCCGGACGATGTCGATGAAAAATTCTCCTGCCGCATGGGGACTGGATGAGCGGTCGGGATACTCAACGAATTCGTCTTGCGGGTAGAGGTGCGTGGACACGAAATCCAGGGGGATTTTGCGTGCCGTACAGTACTCGATCAGATCCGAAATCCAACGCGCCTTGGATGTAGCCGGTCCACCGACGCGAAGCCCCGAATCCACCCGGTGCAGCGCCAGGGCCGATTCTTCGTACAATCGGAAGTAATCCTCTTTGGATCCCGACCAGAAGGCTTCGAGATTTGGCTCGTTCCAGACCTCAAAAAGCCACTCGCGAACCTCGCAAATTCCATATCGGTCGATGAGGTGGCGCGCAAACGATTCCACCAGTTGCCCCCATTCCGACCAATCGCGCGGTGGTGTGACGTTCATCTTGTAGTAGAACATCGTCCGGGAGCCGGACGCGAGGGCGGAGGGCATCGGATTGAGCTCGACTAGCGGGCGGAGCTCGATCGAGAGAAGAAAGTCGTAAATCTTGTCGACATGATGCCAATGGAAGCGGAGTGAACCATCGGGCCGCCGAGTGACGACCTTCATGTCGTCGTGGAAGACGGCATGAAAACGGCAGTATTTGTAGCCCATCTCACGCTGCAGCGCAGCGAGATGCTCACGCAAGTCGGCGCGCATTAGGTCGTAGGCGCGACCCACCGCGATGCACATTCGCCAAGGGTGTCGAAACGAATCAGAAAGAGACATGAGAGGCATAGAGCCAACTGCGAGGATTTACATCAATCCGCAATTTCTCCGAGCTCGCCGACCCTCTGCGCCGCTTTCGATAGCGATGACCGCCGACCAGGATCGTTCTGCAAACGGGTCGCGCAAGACAGTACCAGCGATCACGGCCTTCCGAGAAAGCCGCAGCGGCCTTTCTCACGGAAGGCCGACTCACCATGGTTGGCGTTATTTGGGCGAGAGGCGCTATGCTGAGGGACTCTAAATCCGCCCCCACCGAGGGGAGCCAACATCGCGCCCACTTCACAAATTTCGGTCGGCGTGGAAGCCGAACTTCCGCAGAGAGAGCTTGTTGGAGGACTCGGTTCCACCCGCGCCAATCTTAGAGGACGCCGCTCCACCATTGGCGTTCAGAATTGGATTTGTGGACGCCGTGGAAAGCGTTCCTCCGTGGACGGCGATTTCATAACCCCTCTGTGGGCGGCAAAATTTCGCCAGCTGAAGAGGATTAACCTAGTCCGCGGATGAAAATGATCTGG